>JAEDKB010000086.1 GCA_016296045.1 Oscillospiraceae bacterium | reverse complement strand
GCGCGACAGCTTTGATATAATACCACGACCACCTCCCCTTGTCAAGCCGTTTTTTAATATTTTCCTAAAAAAATATATTTTTCTAGATATTATGATGATACATATTATAAATATATTATTTCTTAAGGTTTCGTCACATTGCTTAGTTTTTCCCTAAAATTTTTTAGCTTATGCACAAAATTTTTTGTTTTGTCATTTTTTTGAAAAAACCTATTGAGTATTTATTCTTTTTTGTGTATTATATAGATAAGCTATAATGAATAATGTTTTTATTATAGCACGTCATATCAATCGGGCAATGCCCAAATTATTTTAGGAGGAACAATAATGAAAAAGATTTTGGCGTTAATTCTGGCTCTCGCAATGATCGCCTGCCTCTTTGCTGCTTGCGGCGGCGATACTGCTGATGGCGATGATCCCGCATCTGCTGGTTCCGATGTTAAGTCTGATGCTAAGATCGGTGTCGTTCTCGTCGGTGATGAGAACGAAGGCTACACCCTTGCTCACATTCTTGGCATCAAAGCTGCCTGCGCCAACCTCGGCCTGTCCGACGTTGACAATGTAGTTTGGAAGTATGCAATCGGCGAAGACGAAACCTGCAAGACCGCTATCGAAGACTGCATCGATCAGGGCTGCACCCTCGTTTTCACCAACTCTTATGGCCATCAGGACTATGCACAGCTCGCTGCTGAGCAGAACCCCGATGTCGAAATCGTCGCTATGACCGGCGACAAGGCAAAGGCTTCCGGTCTGGCAAACTTCCACAATGCTTTCACCTGCATCTACGAAGCTCGTTACGCCGCCGGTGTTGTTGCCGGTATGAAGGTCAACGAACTCGAAGCAAACGGTGAGCTCACCGACGCTAACAAGGACGAAAACGGCAACGTTAAGATCGGTTATGTTGGTGCATATCCGTACGCAGAAGTCGTTTCCGGCTACACTGCTTTCTATCTTGGCATCAAGTCCGTATGCCCGAATGTTGTAATGGATGTTCTGTACACCAGCTCCTGGTTCGACATCACCGCTGAAAAGGCTGCTGCAGAACAGCTGATCGGCGACGGCTGCGTCATCATTGGCCAGCACGCTGACTCCACCGGCGCTCCCTCCGCTTGCGAAGCTGCTCTGAATGCAGGCACTGTTGTTTACTCTGTTGGCTACAACATTGATATGCTGACTGCTGCTCCGAACGCTTCTTTGGTTTCCCCGACAAACGAATGGGGCGTATATTATACTTATGCAATCGGCGCACATATCAACGGTGAGAAGTTCGACACCAACTGGGCAGAAGGCTTTACTGAGGACGCTGTTGCTCTGACTCCGCTTGGTCCGAATGTTGCCGAAGGCACTGCTGAAAAGGTTGAAGAAGTCATCGCTGCTCTGAAAGATGGCTCCCTGCATGTATTCGACACCAAGACCTTCACTGTTGACGGCAAGGAAGTCACCAGTGCATTTGCTACCGACTCCGATGGCGACTGGGTCAATGACTGTGATGAAGCTATCATCGACGGTTACTACCATGAGTCCTACTTCCAGTCCGCTCCGTCCTTCTCCCTGAGAATCGACGGCATCACCGAACTGAACTAAACCTTATCATCCTTTTGGGAGCTGCTCCGCAGCTCCCTTTTTTGTTTTATTCCCTGTTCACGAATATTTAATCAGATGATTTCTCCCTAAAAAAGTTTTTTTGTTGCTAAGAAATTTTGTACGAAAGTTGTCTTTTGTTTTTGTGCACTTTGCTCTATATGTATTTTTTTATGATATTATTGCGCAAATTTCTAATTTTTTCTGCTTTTTTCAAACTTTTTCTTATAAATTCAAAAACAACTTTTCATTCATTTTTGTTTTACTTTTTCCCTTTTATATGATATGATTATGATGTAATATGTAGAAGATATGCATTATTACGAATTTGCATACTTTTTTATGAAAGGATGACAGCCTTGGAACCTGTTGACAACATCAAAAACAACGAAGCTGCCAACTCCCAAACAACTGGATCCGAGTACGCGATTGAACTGCGCAACATTACGAAACGATTTGGCCCCGTTGTGGCAAACAACGATATCAGTCTATCGCTCCGTAAAGGCGAAATTCTATCCCTTCTCGGTGAAAACGGCAGCGGCAAAACCACGCTGATGAACATGCTCGGCGGCATCTATTTCCCGGATGAAGGGCAGATTTTTGTCGACGGGCAGCCTGTATCCATCACATCCCCGAAAGATTCGTTCCATTATGGCATCGGTATGATTCATCAGCATTTTAAGCTGGTCGATGTATTTACCGCGGCCGAAAACATTGTCCTCGGTCTGGAAGGCGAAAAGGGCAAGCTCGACAGAACTTCGATCCGTAAAGCAGTAAAAGAAATTGCCGACCGTTACGGATTCGAAATCGATCCCGATCAGAAGATTTATGACATGTCTGTTTCTCAGAAGCAGACGGTTGAAATCGTCAAGGTGCTCTACCGCGGCGCAGATGTTCTGATCCTTGATGAGCCTACCGCAGTTCTGACACCGCAGGAAACGGACAAGCTGTTTGCTGTTATGCGCAACATGAAGGCTGACGGAAAAGCCATCATTATTATCACACATAAGCTCCACGAGGTGCTTGATGTTTCCGACCGTGTTGCGGTACTTCGCAAAGGTCAGTACATTGGCTGCGTAGATACGGCAAGTGCCACGCAGCAGTCTTTGACGGATATGATGGTCGGTCGAAGCGTTTCGCTGAATATTGACCGTCCGAAGAATCCCGATCTGCGTGATCGCCTGACGGTAAAGGGATTAACGGTCAGAGACAAAGAAGGCGTCAAGAAGCTTGATAACGTCAGCTTTACTGCTATGGGCGGAGAAATCCTCGGTATCGCCGGTGTTGCAGGCTCCGGTCAGAAGGAGCTTTTAGAAGCCATCGCCGGCCTGCAGAAGCTGGAGGAAGGCAGCGAGATCCACTATATCGACCCCGACGGCAAGGACAGCCTCCTCAACGGCATGGATCCGCTCGACATCATCAATAACGGCGTTCTCCTCTCCTTTGTTCCCGAAGATCGTTTCGGCATGGGTCTTGTCGGATCCATGAATATTACCGATAACATCAAGCTCCGTACCTACCGCGATGGCAAAGGTCCTTTTACCGACCGTGAAAGGCCCACAAAGCTTGCCGAGAAGATCGTTACCGAGCTGGAAGTCGTTACGCCGGATATTAACCGTATTCCGATCCGTCGCCTCTCCGGCGGCAATGTCCAAAAAGTTCTGGTCGGCCGTGAAATCGCATCGAATCCTACCGTGCTGATGACCGCCTACGCTGTTCGCGGTCTGGATATCAACACCTCTTACACCATTTATAACCTGCTCTCCGAGCAGAAAATGAAAGGTGTCGCTGTCATCTACGTTGGCGAAGACCTTGATGTTCTGCTGGAGCTTTGTGACCGGATTCTCGTCCTCTGTGGCGGACAAGTCAGTGGCATTGTCGACGCTGCGACAACCACCAAGGAAGAAATCGGTCTTCTCATGACCCAATTCAGAAGGGAGGACAAATAAATGAAGGCTCCTCTTATCCGAATTTCCAAAAGAGACGGTATTTCCGGATTTAAATCCCTGATGATCCGTGTGATTGCCGTAGTCATCGCCCTTATGATCTGCGTCCTTCTGACCTTTGCATTTACGGGCAGAAATCCCATTGAGGTTCTTTCGCAGATGATTGACGGCAGCTTCATGACCAGCAAGCGCAGATGGGAATTCCTCCAGCGCACCATGATTCTGACCTGTATTGCCGTTGGTCTTGCACCTGCGTTTAAGATGCGATTCTGGAACGTCGGTGCAGAAGGTCAGATGCTGATGGGCGGTTTGGCCGCCATGATCCTGATGAAGTTCTGCTACCAGCTTCCTTCCCTTCTGCTGCTGGTGCTGATGGCTTTGTTAGCAATCGTTTTCGGCGCTATCTGGGGCATGATTCCCGGCTTCTTCAAGGCAAGATGGAATGCAAATGAAACCCTGTTCACCCTGATGATGAACTACATCGCCACCAAGCTTGTCCTATATTTCTGTACGATCTGGGAAGGCACGATCGGTACCGTCAAGATCGGCACGATCAACGCAGACAGCAAGATTCCCGAAGCCTATCACAAAGGCTGGATCGGCGAAATGTTTACCGGCAACTTTAACGACAAGGACTATATGTGGGTTGTTGTGATTGTTGCCGCTGTGGTCATCCTGATGTGGGCATATCTCCGCTACACCAAGCAGGGCTTTGAAATCGCCGTTGTCGGCGACTCCGAAAACACAGCAAAATACGCAGGCATCCGAGTCAAGCATGTTTATGTGCGCACGATGGCGATTTCCGGTGCGGTCTGCGGCTTTGCAGGTTTCCTTGCCGTTTCTGCCGTTTCCCGTACTTTGACTGAGAGCACCGCAGACGGGCGAGGATTTACCGCAATCATCGTGGCATGGCTGTCTCATACCAATCCGTTCCTGATGGTTGTTTTCTCCGCGATCTATTGCTTCATGGAACAGGCCGGCAAGCAGATGGCTTCCGTGTTCCAGCTCAATGACTACTTCTCAAAAATCCTGACCGGCATTGTTCTGTTCTTCATTCTTGGCTGTGAATTCTTTACGAATTATTACGTCAGATTCAGACATTCGAAAAAGGAGGTAAGCAAAAAATGAGTTCTGTCATTAATTTTCTTGGTCAGTTATCTACCACGCTTTCCTTCTCCATTACCTTCGGCACCGTTATTCTGTTCGGTGCATTGGGTGAAATCTTGACCGAAAAGGGCGGTAATCTGAATCTGGGTGTTCCCGGCATCATGTATATCGGCGCAATTGCAAGTCTTGCAGGCGCCCTGAAATTTGAAGGTCTTGTAAATAACCCAAATCCCATTTTATGCATTCTCGTGTGTCTCTTATGCGCGTTTGTCGCATCGGCTCTCGGCGGTTTGCTGTATGCATTTTTGACAATCAGCCTGCGTACCAATCAGAACGTTACCGGTCTGACACTGACGATTTTCGGTACCGGCATCGGCAACTATATCGGCGGCAGCCTCGGCAGCGTCGGTACTGTCTGCGCCGAGAATACCAGCCGTGCGGTAAAAGCATACTTTAACACTCTGGTCATAAAGCTGGATGAACTCACCGGCACCTTTAAAATCGGTTCTCTCATCTTCCATCATGGCTTTATGGTCTATCTGGCAATTGTCCTGGCAATTGTTCTTTGGTTCTTCTTAAACAAGACCCGTACCGGTCTTTGCCTGCGCGCTGTCGGCGAAAATGCAGCGACTGCGGACGCTGCCGGTATCAACGTCACGAAGTATAAGTACTTATCCACTTGCATTGGCGCGGGTATCTCCGGTCTCGGCGGCTGCTTCTATGTTATGGAATACATCGACGGTCTGTGGGAAACCAGTGCTACCATCGAAGCTCTCGGCTGGCTGGCAGTCGCACTTGTCATCTTTGCAACCTGGAAGCCCATCCGCTGTGTCTGGGGCGCTTATCTGTTCGGTCTGCTGTCGTGGTTCTATTTCCTGATTCCCGGCCTCTTTAAAGGATCGGATAAGATTTTCCAGATGCTCCCGTATCTGTTTACGCTGTTGGTTCTCATTATGGTTTCGCTTCGCCGCAGAAAAGAGGATCAGCCGCCCGCATCACTGGGCATTCCCTATTTCCGAGAGGAACGATAAAATTTTCGGAGCAGGAGATTCGCTCTCCTGCTCCTTTTTAGGAGAATGATATGAATTCTGATTTAAAAAAGGGGCGTCGGGATTATTCCATCATCGGTTTGGTTCTGGTTGCTGTTTTTCTGCTCAGTCAGGGCGGAATGTACCTGATCTATTTCCTTACGGACGGAAATATATCGTCGCTCTTCGGTGGACTGTTTACAGAAAATGATGCATACATTCTTCTTTCCTGCGGAATCATGTATCTTTTTGCTATTCCCATTGGGCTGCTGTTGCTGCATTTTCTTCCGTCAACGCAGCCGCAAAAGGAGCGCCTTGGCAGTCAATTCTTCCAATGGCTGCTCATCTGTTTTCCGATTATCAGCGCAGGAGCCCTGATTGGAAACCTTCTGTCCTTCCTGCTCTCTTTTGGAAAAGCGTCGAATCCCACTGATTCCCTGTCCGGGCTCAGTATTGGAGTTCAATTTGTTTGTGTTGTCGTCCTTGCGCCGATTTTTGAAGAACTTTTATTCCGCCGCGCTATCATTCGTCATAGCGTCAGATATGGAGAAAAAACAGCCATTCTGTTTTCTGCAACCGCATTTGCCCTATTCCACGGGAATCTGTTTCAGTTTTTTTACGCATTCGGAATCGGCCTTTTATTTGGCTACATTTATGTGCGAACAGGCAAGCTGATATACACCATTTTCCTGCACGCAATTATCAACTTCTGGGGCACAATCGTTGCGCAATTTGTCATAACAAATACTCCGGCGTTTTTTGTTTCCAATGATTTAAGATCGCTTCTGCATCTCACCTTCCAAATTGTTGTAACCCTGAATTATTATCTCATTTCATACGGCACACTGGTGGGTGGCATCATCCTTTTGTGCAAAAAAGTGCGCAGGTTATACTTCCGGCCTGCTCCGTTGGAGCTTCCGACCGGAAAATCAATACAGCTCTCTTTTGTCAACCCGGGAGCAATTCTTTTTGCCATCCTATGTACCGCCGAAATCGTGATTTCTCTTCTTCCATAAAGGTTTGCATTTATTTCAAAAATCGTTCACATGTTCCCGCCGCTATCGTGCTATGATATTTACAGAGATCAGGTTTTCCTCCCTTTCCTGATTTCTGCTGCCGGTTTCGCGGAAAGCTTCGCGGATAAGCCAACGGCAGTCGCATATTCTGGTTCTTCAAACGGAATCCCTGACTCATTGTTCGCAGATGAGTCAGGGATTTGCCATATGTTTTGGAAAAAGCCGGGCAGAATGTTCTGCCCGGCTTTCATTTATTATACTAGAATCTGATAAAAAGGTTAAAAACCTTTTTATAGCGCCGAAGG
>JAEDKB010000085.1 GCA_016296045.1 Oscillospiraceae bacterium | reverse complement strand
CAAGGCGCTTTTTGCCGGCGAGCAAGCCCCAAAGGTTTTTTGCGGAGAAAAAAGAGCGACGGCGCAGCGATGAAAGTCGGACTGTACTTTTTGACAAAGAACTGTTAAAATAAAAAATGATTTATGAAAAGATTCCGGAGACTTTCAAGTATGAAATTTCACTGTTATACCCTGGGCTGCAAAGTAAATCAATATGAAACGCAGGCGATGGAACGCCAACTGATCGGGCTGGGTCATACGCCGGCGGAGGAAGCGGAAAGCGAGGTTTTCATCGTCAACACCTGCACGGTGACGGCGGTAGCAGATCGCAAAAACCGAACGCTCCTCCACCGTCTGCGTCGGGAGCATCCGGATGCGGTGCTGGGTGTCTGCGGCTGCTATGCGCAGGTCAGCACGGAGGAGATCCGAAAGACCGGAGCGGATGTGATCTCCGGCAGCGCCGGCAAAGAAGAATTTTTGCAGCTTGTTTTGCAGGCATACCAAACGAAAAAAGAAGCCCGGCAACAGTCGGTGGCGGTCGATCAGGCGCTCAAGCGCCGCAGCTTCGAGGTGCTTCCTGCCGGCGGACTGACCGAGCGCACACGCGCCATGCTCAAGGTGCAAGACGGCTGCTCTAATTTCTGCACCTACTGCATCATTCCGTATGCACGCGGACCGGTGCGATCGCTGCCGCTTGCAAAGGCGGTCGAACAGACCGGGGCGCTGGCGCAGGCAGGCTACCGTGAGATTGTCCTGACCGGAATCGAGATCGCCTCCTGGGGCTGGGATTTCAAGGACGGCAGCAAATTTGCCGATCTGGCGGAGGCAGTCTGCGCGGCCGCGCCGAACGTTCGCATCCGGCTTGGCTCTCTGGAGCCGCGCATCATCGACGAGGATTTCTGCCGTCGGCTGTCGGGCTGTGACAACCTCTGCCCGCAGTTTCATCTGAGTCTGCAAAGCGGCAGCGATACCGTTTTGAAGCGGATGCACCGCAAGTATGATTCCGCACGTTATTTTGAGAGCGTCACCTTGTTAAACCGGTATTTTCCGGACTGCGCGATCACGACGGATCTGATCGTGGGCTTCCCCGGCGAGACGGAGGAGGAATTGCGGCAGTCGCTGGAATTTGCCGAAAAGTGCGGCTTTGCCATGATGCACATTTTCCCGTATTCGCGCCGTGCAGGAACGCCGGCAGACGCAATGCCCGATCAGATCCCCAAGGCGGTCAAGGCAGAGCGGGCAGCAAGGGCGGGAGCGGTTGCAAAGGCTTTGCGCGAACGGTATGATTCCGCCCTCCTCGGCACGGTGCAGGAGGTTTTGTTTGAGCAGACGGAGGGAGATTTCTTTACCGGTCACGCAAAGAATTTTGTCAAGGTCTATGCCCGCGGCGAAAATCTGCATAACGAGCTTTGCCCCGTCCGCATCACCGCGCTTCGTGATGACGGCGTGGAGGGCGAGCTTTGCCGGTAGGACAAGAAAACGAATCGGCAGCTTTTGCTTTCTGCGCACAAAAAATGCGGCGTGACTTCAACACTTTTTTGAAAATTATACCGGATAAATCAGAAAAATGCGAAATATTCCATATTGCAGAATGAAAATCCTGTAATACAGAACAAAAGCGTTGACAAAAAATGACGATCTGCATTAAAATAATCATAAGCTGATCGGAGCGACTTTCATTGCGCACCGTAATCTTTACAAAAATATAACGGACAAGGAATTGTTACGGAAAGGAAAACCAACATGAAAAAGTTCCTTGCACTGACTGCCGCACTGGTCATGGTTCTGTGCCTTATGGCCTGCGCTCAGACCGACGAAACAACTGCCGATACTTCTGCGGAAACGGTTGCAGAAACTACTGCTGCTACGGTTGCTCAAACCACCGCCGAGCCTTATGATCTGCTCTTTGCCATGGGCAACAGTGACGTGCCCGTGGGCAGCTATACGCAGAAGATTTTCGCCTACTACGGTATTGACGAGGCGGCGGTCGCCGATCACATTACTTACGGCACCAACGTAAAGGAAGTCACCACCGCTGTGGTGGAGGGCACTGCGGACTGCGGCGTGGTTTATGCAACGGATGCTTACTCCGCCGGTCTGACTCCCGTGGACTATGCCACTGCCGATATGTGCGGTCAGGTCATCTATCCTGCGGCGGTTATGAAATCTGCAAAAAATGCCGAGGCTGCGCAGCACTTTTTGACCTATCTGACCGGCAGTGAGGCCACGGCTGCATTTGAAGAAGTGGGCTTTACCGCCATTGCGACTGCCGATGTAACGGTGGATGCTGCCGATGATTCCGGCGAAGTGATCGTGTTTGCCGCCGCCTCCATGACCGAGACGCTGACCAAGATCGCTGAGTTGTACAAGGAAGTAGCTCCCAACGTAACGCTCACCTTCAACTTTGATTCCTCCGGAACGCTCAAGACCCAAATTGAAGAGGGCGCGGACTGCGATCTGTTCATTTCCGCCTCTCCCAAGCAGATGAACCAGTTGGACATCACCGCTGACGCGGAGGTCAACACGGACGGACTGGACTTTGTGGCATCCGAAACCCGTTTTAACCTGTTGGAGAATAAGGTCGTTCTGTGTGTGGCAGAAAACAGTGCCTGCGGCATTACCTCCTTTGACGAGCTGGCAGCCATGCTTTTGGGTTATTGATGAATTGACGATTGCTTCATAGGGCAAGGCGGTTTGCCTTGCCCTCAAAATAAAAATTCTCATGAGATGATATCGGCACTCTGATGGACTGTTGAGAAAGGCTCCAAAGACAAGCAACTCACACTCGTCGGCGTACAAAGGTACGGGATGTCATCCTGAGCGTCAGCGAAGGATCTTCGCAGTATCGATAGCAAAAGGATTCTTCGTCACTGCGTTCCTCAGAATGACAAAGGGAGAGGGCACTACTATTATTTTTTGACGGTTTGGACCTTTATCGACAGTCTGGAGAGCAAGGCAAATTGTCTTGCTCTTTTCGCCATGTTATCGGGGAGGAGCATATGGACTGGTTTCCTTTGTGGAACTCGCTGCGAATTGCGGCGATTTCCGCGTTTATCGTATTTTTCGCCGGAATTGCCGCGGCGTATTATATTGCCAGACTGCCCCGACTTGTGAAGGGCATACTGGATGTGATATTGACCCTGCCGCTGGTGCTTCCGCCTACGGTGGTGGGTTATCTGCTGCTGTTGCTGCTCGGGCCGCGCCGCACGGTCGGAGCATGGCTGTTTGAGGTGTTCGGCACCAAAATGGTCATGCATTGGTGGTCGGCTGTTTTTGCCGTCAGCGTCGTGGTCTTTCCGCTGATGTACCGCACGGCCAGAGGTGCGTTTGAGAGCTTCGACGAGACGCTGGCAAATGCCGGACGAACCCTGGGCTTGTCCAACAGCTATATTTTCTGGCGCATTCGGATGCCCTATTGCCGTCAGGGAATCGTAGCCGGTGCGGTTCTGGCATTTGCCCGTGCAATCGGCGAATACGGCGCTACCAGCATGGTGGCGGGATATACGCCCGGAAAAACCGCCACGGTCGCTACGGAGGTTTACCAGCTCTGGCGCATCGGCAACGACGAATTGGCGCTTCGGTGGGTTTTGGTCAATATCGCGATTTCTGCGGTGGTATTGTTAGCCGTAAACTTCTTAGAGCGCCGGGAACGCCGCATGGTCAGGAGGTGAGGCAATGCTGTCAGTCAATATCCAAAAGCGTTTGGGAGATTTTTCCCTGAATGTACAGTTTGAAACCGACGGCGAAATCCTGGCGCTGTTAGGCGCCTCCGGCTGCGGCAAGAGCATGACGCTCAAATGCATTGCCGGCATTGAAAGGCCGGACAGCGGGCGCATTGTACTGAATGATCGGGTGCTGTTTGACAGTGAAAAGCACATCGATCTGACCCCTCAGAAGCGGCGTGTCGGCTATCTTTTTCAGCAATATGCGCTGTTTCCGAATATGACGGTGGAGCAGAATATCGCTGCTGCGCTGCACCGGCTGCCGCGTCGGGAACGCAAGGCCGCGGTACAGGAAAAGCTGAAGGCATTTGCCCTTGAGGGGCTGGAAAAGCACCGTCCCCATCAGCTTTCCGGCGGACAGCAGCAACGTGCGGCGCTGGCACGCATCATGGCGGGAGGGCCGGAGGTGCTTTTGCTGGACGAGCCGTTTTCCGCGTTGGACAGCTATTTAAAATGGCAAATGGAATTGGAAATGATGGACACCCTCCGCGCCTATGGGGGAGATGTCCTGTTTGTCTCCCACAGTCGGGACGAGGTCTGCCGGATGTGCCAGACGGTCTGCGTGCTCTCCGCCGGAAAATCGGAGGAAAAAGAGAGCGTGCATCATCTGATGCACACCCCCGGCACGGTCAGCGCGGCGCTTTTGTCCGGCTGCAAGAATTTTTCCCGTGCACAGCGATTGGACGATCATACCGTGCGCTGTATCGACTGGGGCGTTACGCTCCGTACGCAGCTTGTCCCCGAGCAGCTTAGCTATGTAGGAATTCGCGCACATTACCTCAGCGTGGGCGGAGAGGAAAACGCAATCGACTGCCGTGTTGTGCGCGTGGTGGAGGACGCGTTTTCCACCGTGGTGATGCTTGCAACGCCCGGCGGCGATGAGGGACGAAGCCTTCTGCGCATAGAAATGGACAAGAGCGCGTGGGCAGCGTTTGACGGCGCAGCGGCGCTGTCCGTTTCCGCAGCGCCGCAGGATATCATGCTGTTGACAGGAGGGGGGATATGATGCAGGACACCTTAGGGCGCACGATTGATTATCTGCGTCTGTCCGTAACGGATCTATGCAACTATCGCTGTCAATACTGCATGGGCTGCGAGGGAGTGCCCAAGCGCAGCCATCAGGACATCTTATCCATTGAAGAACTGGCACAGATCGGCGAGGCAGCAATCCGCTGCGGCGTTAAAAAGATCCGTCTGACGGGCGGTGAGCCGTTGGTGCGGCGGGGCATTTTGGAGCTGTGCCGCCAATTACGGAAAATAGAGGGCTTAAAAGAGCTGACAATGACGACCAACGGTGCCGCTCTGCCGCAGATGGCTGCACAGTTGAAGGATGCCGGCGTAGACCGCCTGAATGTCAGCCTGGACACCCTGCGTCCGGAGCGCTTTCGTGAGATCACCCGATGCGGAGAGCTGGAGGATGTG
This sequence comes from Oscillospiraceae bacterium, assembly GCA_016296045.1. Classification (GTDB taxonomy): domain Bacteria; phylum Bacillota; class Clostridia; order Oscillospirales; family Oscillospiraceae; genus JAZOXB01. The sequence continues at coordinate 1,975 of JAEDKB010000085.1, read as the reverse complement.
CTGCAAGGGCTTCAGGCGGCGGAAAAAGCGGGCTTTACGGACACCAAGCTGAATGTTGTATTATTGGGCGGCATCAATGACGATGAAATTGCCGATTTTGCGGCGCTTACCGGGGAGCGTCCCTATTGCGTCCGCTTTATCGAGCTGATGCCCATGGGGGTGTGTGCCGACTGGCCGCAGGAGCGGTTTTTATCGGCAGATGCCGTATTGCAGGCGGTGCCTGAGCTGGAATTTGCGGGACAAAGCGGCGTTTCCGAGGTCTACCGTCTGCCGAATTGCAAGGGAAGTGTGGGGCTTATCCGACCCATGAGCCACACCTTTTGCGGCGGCTGCAACCGGATTCGGGTGACGGCAGACGGAAAGCTGAAGCCCTGCCTTCATTCTCTGCAAGAATACGATCTGCGCGGCTTACAGGGGGAAGACTTAGAAGCTGCCATTCGCCGCGCCGTAGAAAAGAAGCCGTCAGAACATCATCTGCTAAAGCAGCACCGCAGCGATACCGAACGGCAGATGCATGAAATCGGAGGATAATATGGAGTTTTCTCATTTTAATGAACAAGGCCGCGCCAGAATGGTGGATGTTACCGAAAAAAACGCCACCTGCCGCCAAGCTGTAGCGGCAGGCACGGTCTATATGAACGAGGCTACGGTGAAGGCCGTCCGAAGCGGCGGCGTTGCAAAGGGCGATGTGCTCTCTGTGGCGCAGGTGGCCGGTATCATGGCAGCCAAGCGCACGTTTGAGCTGATTCCCATGTGCCATCCGCTGCAATTGACGGGGGTGGATCTTCGGTTTTCCGTGCAGGATACGCAAATTGATATTCTGGCAACCGTGCGCTGCAAGGGGGAAACCGGCGTGGAGATGGAGGCATTGACTGCCGTTTCCGCCGCCGCCCTGACCATTTATGATATGTGCAAGGCGCTGCAAAAGGATATGTCTATCAGTCATATCCGGCTGCTGGAAAAGACCGGCGGCAAAAGCGGCAGCTATCGGAGGGAGGAATAACGCATGGCAGAAGTAATCGCCGTTTGTATCAGCGAGAAAAAGGGCGTGTGCAAGCATGAAGTGCCGTATATTGAAGTGAAGCTCGATCACGGCATCGTGGGCGACGCGCACGCAGGGGCATGGCACCGTCAGATCAGTCTGTTGGCAGACGAAAGCATTGATACCATGCGAAGCTATGGACTTCACCTGATACCCGGCGCTTTCGCGGAGAATATCGTTACCCGAGGCATCGAGCTGAAAACGCTGCCGGTAGGGACGCAGCTTGAAATCGGGCAGACGTTGTTGGAGGTAACGCAGATCGGCAAGCAGTGCCATAACGACTGCGCCATCAAAAAAGCCACCGGAAAATGCGTCATGCCCACGGAGGGAATTTTTGCCATCGTGCGGCGCGAGGGCCGCATTTACCCCGGTGATACCATTACTGTAAAGGAGAATCGCACATGAAGCTGATCCGAACCGAGGATGCCGTAGGACAGGTGTTGTGCCACGACATGACGCAGATCATTCCCGGGCAGTTCAAGGATGCCCGTTTTCGCAAGGGACATATCGTTACGCAGGAGGATATTCCCGTGCTTCTGTCCATGGGAAAAGAAAACCTGTATGTATGGGAAATGCAGGAGGGCTTCCTGCATGAAAATGAAGCGGCTGAGCGGATGTGCGCCCTGTGCATGAACGATGGCATGGAGCGCAGCGCCGTGAAGGAGGGCAAAATTGAGCTCAAAGCCCTCCATGCGGGGCTGTTTCGCGTGGATCGGGAGCGGCTCAACGCCGTAAATGCCATTGATGAGCTGATGATCGCCACCCGGCACGGCAACACACCGGTGCAAGCCGGCGATAAATTATGCGGAACCCGTGTGATTCCGCTGGTGATTGAGGAAGAAAAGCTTATCAGGGCGGAAGCCGTCGCGGCGGGCAAGCCGCTGCTGGAGCTGCTGCCCTACAAGCTGAAAAAGGCGGCCGTCATTACCACCG
>JAEDKB010000084.1 GCA_016296045.1 Oscillospiraceae bacterium | reverse complement strand
ACAAAAGTCGTCTCATGCAGTTCTTGACGCACCTTCGGTGCTATAAAAAGCTTTTTAAGCTTTTTATTAAGAACTAGTATAAGAAAACCGCCGGAAAAGTTTTTTAGCTTCCTCCGGCGGTTTTCTTGTTCATGACATATGGTGTATGTTTTGAGAAATATCATTCAATGTCTGCGCGGTCTCTGCGGAGAAATTTGGGGCGCGTGTAATATCGGCAAGCGAAATCATTCCTACGACCTTCCCCTGCTGCTGAACCGGAAGCCTCCTGATTTGCTGCTGTGCCATCAGAGCGGAGGCTGTCTTGAGCGGTTCGTCTGCATCGACAGAAACGACACGCCGCGTCATGATTTCGCTGATTTTAACCGCCTGCGGATCTTCCTGCGCTGCAACACACCGCAGAACAATATCCCGATCTGTAACCATACCGCGAAGCTTTCCGTCCTTTGAGCAAACGGGAAGCGCGCCGATATTATATCTGGAAAGAAGCCGTGCTGCAACATCGGTGCTTTCGTCGGGAGATATACTGATGAGATTTTTTGACATCATATCCTTTACTTTCATAGCTGACCCTCCATAAGTTTCGCCTCTGCCGACGTATGCCGGCAGAGGCGTTCGTCTTATGGAATTATGGGATACTTGGGCAGATTCTAAACTTCTTTCAACGTAAATTAAGAAAAATAATAAACGCATTATGAAATCATAATCGGTTTATTTTCAATCTTTGCCCAAGAAAACTCTGAAATCAGGTCTCTCGCCTGAATCGGTTCTTCCCTTTGAATCAGTTTTGCGGCAAACGCAAGTTTCCCGATGATTTCTTCGGGCGTACAGTTTTCCCGCAAATGTTCCAAATCCAAGCTTTTTTCACGCTTACTGAGCCGTTTTCCGTCCGGCGCTATCAGTAACGGCACATGAAAAAACTTCGGTACCGGAAGATCAAGCGTTTCGTACAGCCAGATTTGGCGCGGCGTTGAAGCCAAAAGATCACTGCCGCGAACCACCTCGGTAACGCCTCCGAAAGCATCATCACATACAACGGCAAGCTGATAAGCATATACGCCGTCTGAACGGCGGACAATAAAATCTCCGCAATCTTTTGCCAGATTCTCTGTATAGGAACCGCACACACCGTCATAAAATGAAATATTTCGATCCGGAACACGGACACGCCATGACGGCTTTCTGTTTTTTTCAGCCCGTTGTGCTTCTGTCAAGCTGCGGCAGGTGCCCGCGTAAATCGTGCGACCATCGGAAGCGTGAGGCGCGGAGGCATCGTGCAGCTCATTTCGTGTGCAGAAGCATGGATAGGTTTCCAGTCTTTCAAAGCAGGAATGATATGCCGCTTCCCTTGTGCTTTGCTGCGGCATTTCCTTGTCCCAGTCTAAGCCAAGCCATTGCAGATCGTATTTGATTGCGTCTATGTATTCCTGCTTGCTGCGCTCCGGATCAAGATCCTCGATGCGCAAAAGCATCGTGCCGTGTTGAGAGCGGACGGACAGCCATGCAAGCAGCGCGGTAAATACGTTTCCGAGATGCATCCTACCGGAAGGGCTCGGAGCAAAACGTCCGACCGTCATGGCACAATCACCACATTTCTGAGCGGCTCATTTTTCAGATAATGCATCAGATTCTCTTCGCAAACAGACAGGATTTTCCGCTCTGTTTCAGGAAGATGGCCGAAGCTCACACCGGCAACATGGGGCGTGATGATGACATTGGGGAAGGCTCGGAGAGGATGATCTGGCGGCAGCGGCTCCGGATGTGTAACATCCAGACCAACGCCGAAAAGTTTTCCGGCCTTTAAACAGGCGGTTAACGCATTTGTGTCAATGAAGCGTCCCCTTCCGACATTGATCAGAACAGCATCTTTTTTTAGAAATGACAGATGCGTCTCATCAAAGAAACCGTCTGTATCCTGATTGGAAGGCATGGCGCAAAAAACAAAGTCCGCATCCGGCAGGAATGCCGCTGCACAGGAAAGCGTTGTCAAAGCATCAAAAAACCGGCGCGGAGACCTTGCGTTTCGGCAAACACCGATCGTGCGCAGACCAAGTGCTTTTAACCGCTTTGCGATTTCGCTTCCGATATCGCCGCAGCCAAAGATCATTGCAGTCGCGCCGCTGATCCGTTTTTCAGACCCACGATCTACCCAATCGTTTGCTCTGAGATATTCCGGCAGTCTGCGGCAGAGCGCAAACATCATCGCAAGCGCATGTTCCGAGATGGTTTCTCCGAAAGCTCCCGACGCAGTGGTCAGAAGCACATTTTCGGGGAAATCGCCGCCAAGATAACGGTCTGCTCCTGCCCAGAACATCTGCACCCAGCGCAGCTTTTTCGCGTGATGTAATTCTTCCAAGGTTGGCTCGCCAAACACAATTTCTGCATCGGAAATCTCCTTCCGCCGCTCTTGCGCAGAAGCGTTTTGCGTCAGGATTCGCTGTTCAAATCCCTCCGGCAGTTTCGGAAGGGATGCATCCGTAAATTCCGTTTGGTCAAGCAAATATAACACTTTACGCATGATCTTCCTCCGGCAAATCAACAAAAATCGGAGTATGTGCCATTGCGGGAATGACTTTTTCAAGAACATCCTGTGTCAGAAGGCTGAGTGTGGAGGTATTCTTGCACGGATGGCAGCCAAAACGTTCGTTTTGAAGGACGCCTCGGTCGATGACAAGCTGTACCTGATGTCCGGTATCGTTCATCAGTCCGAGCACTGTGGCAGAGCCGGGCTGCACACCGAGAAGACGCTGCATATCTGCTTCATCTCCAAACGACAGTCTGGAGCAGCCGAGCTGTGCAGACAGGTATTTTGTCTTAAATACCTTATCACCACTTATCAAAAGCAAATAAAAACTCGTCTTCTGACGATTGCAGAGAAATAGATTTTTGCAGATCTTCGTTTCAAGCACCTGCTCTACACCGTGGCACATCGGAATGGTCATCGCTTCATCGTGATCTGCACGAAAATATGTGACACCAAGCCTGTCAAGGAAATCATAACAGGCTTCTTCCACAGGTGTTCTCCGCTCCGTCGGTCTTCCGCTGTATTTTGTTTTGTCCAGTTTAAAATCTTCCATATCAATAGGCAATATACAGATCGTCCCACGAGACATTTTCGGAATAGGGGTTAAAATAAGTGTTGATGGTATTCAGGTAGTTCTCCCCTGCGTCAATGATAAGGTACTCTCCGCTGAAATAAAACGGCACCGTCGTCATATACATATCGTCCGTGCCGCAGGAGAGTAAGGCCTCTGCAATCCATACGAAATTCCCAACGGACAGATCGGTTGTCGATTTGGATTTCAGCATGGCAAACGCTGCGGGCGCTTTCCAAATATTCTTCCACGAAACCCACTGGTCAATCGCGGACAGCATAAAATCACGCTGGACGCTGACACGTCCGATATCCGCGTCTGAATAGCCGTATCGATAGCGGACAAGTCCCATTGCTTCCTCACCGTTGAGCGATTGCAGACCTTCCTTCAGGTCAATAAACAGATCCTGGGAGGCATCTTCATAGAACATATCCATCGGAACGTTGAAATCGACGCCGCCGAGAAGATTGACCAGATCAACGAAGACATCCAGCTCCAGCAGGATATATCCGTCCGGACGGAAGCCTACACAGTCGGAAACATAGTCCATCAGGGAATCCATTCCGTCGTCCCCTTTACCGTTGACGCCGTAGGCAATGTTAATTTTGTGCGGTGTATAGGTGGAATTGACCTTTGTATCCCGCGGAATACTCATCAAGCTGATCTTCCCGGAAGATCGGTTTACATTCATCAGCATAATCGTATCCGTTCGGTCGCCGGATTCGTCCGTTCCGGCAAGCAGGATGGTACAGCTTTCATCCAGATGTGCGCCGAGATTTTCATTTCCTTTCGGCGGTTTTGCAATCAAATGGAGAATCAGAATGGTCAGAAGCAGCAAAATAATCAGCGTTAGAATCAATTTCAGGAAGAAGCCGAGAATTCGATGCTTCTTTTTCGGCTTTTGCGGTTCATAATTCTGTCGGGCAGAACGCGGTTCTGCTTTCAGGCGGCGCGGCGTATCGGCTCTGTCCCGGTCGTATTCCGGCTGATCGTACTCGTCATCGAATTCATAATCATTTCGGTCATCGAATCGGCTCTGTGCATAGGGAATATATTCCTGCTGGAATTTATTCTTCTTCTGCGGCGTATAAACCTGCTGATATGGATTGATTTTACGCTGCCTGCGAACGTTTGGGTATTCGTTTTGCTGCTGAGCGGGTGCAGCGGGATACGGATATGAATCGTCCTCATCCGGCTCATCCGCTGCATAATCATCATATAATTTATCGGCAAATCCCCGTTCATAAGGATCGTCCTCTTCATATTTGTCAAAATCAAAAAATTTTGTCTCATCAAAATCGGAATTTTTATTTCGCATAAAAACACCACCTTATTTTTATTTTACACCAATTTCAGAAGAAAGTAAATAAAAAAACTCGGACGGAAACAGCGACGAAAAAATAGTAACAAAAAATGTTTTCAAATTGTAGTTGACAAGACATGGTCCGTATAGTACACTTATCCATGCACACAAGATATTGTGTCACACAGACTTTTTTAACACAATATCTTCAAATGTAGTTTTTCTAATTTTCGGAGGCAAATATGCGAATCGGAGGTCTTCAAAAACTGACTTTACTCGACTTTCCGGGGCACGTTGCCTGTACGGTCTTTTTACAAGGCTGCAATTTCCGATGTCCCTTCTGCCACAACACACCCCTCATTTTGGGTACGGACGACATTGCGGAGAGCGAGATTCTTGATTTTTTAAAGAAACGGCAAGGCTTGCTTGATGGTGTTGCCGTTACCGGCGGCGAGCCTTTGCTCACGCCCGATATTGACACTTTCTTTCGAAAAATCAAAGACCTTGGATACCTAATCAAACTGGATACCAACGGTTCTTTCCCACAGAGGCTTCGCGCCCTGATCGACAACGGGCTTGTTGATTATGTTGCGATGGATATTAAAAATTCGAAAGAAAAATATGCGGTAACAGCAGGAACCGACCGCTTTCTTCCTGAAATTGAGCAGAGCGTTTCTATTTTGTTGGACGGCAAAATTGATTTTGAGTTCCGAACAACGGTTGTGGATGAACTGCACGAGCCGGAAGATTTTCGCTCGATCGGGCAATGGATTCAGGGTGCCGATCGGTATTTCCTGCAGGGCTATGTAGATTCCGGAGAAATTCTTGCTCCGGGGCTGCACGCTGCAAGCAAAGACAAAATGGAGCATTGTCTGGCTGTCGCCAGAGAATATATACCAACCACACAGATCCGAGGACTGTAGAATAGAGGAGAAACATTATGTACCAAGTAGTAAAACGCAACAACAAGACGGTAGATTTTAATCTATCAAAGATTTCAACTGCCATCAAAAAGGCGTTTGACGCACAGGAAAAGCAGTATAACGACGATATTATCGACTTTCTTGCACTCAAGGTAACGGCTGACTTTGAGACAAAGGTGAAAGACGGAAAGATCGCCGTGGAGGATATTCAGGACAGTGTGGAATCTGTTCTGAGCCGTGCAGGCTATGACGATGTGGCAAAGGCCTACATTCTCTATCGTCGTCAGCGCGAGAAGCTCCGTAACATGAAATCCACCATTCTGGACTATAAAGAGCTGGTTGACAGCTATGTCAAGGTGCAGGATTGGCGCGTCAAGGAAAACTCTACCGTCACCTATTCTGTCGGCGGTTTGATTCTTTCCAACTCCGGCGCAATCACCGCAAACTATTGGCTGAGCGAAATTTATGACGATGAGATCGCAAATGCCCATAAAAACTGTGATATGCATATCCATGATATGTCCATGCTTACCGGTTACTGTGCAGGCTGGTCTCTGCGTCAGCTGATCCAAGAGGGTCTCGGCGGCGTTCCCGGAAAAATTACTTCCGCTCCCGCCAAGCATTTGGCATCTTTGTGCAACCAAATGGTCAACTTCCTCGGCATTATGCAGAATGAATGGGCAGGCGCGCAGGCCTTCTCTTCCTTTGATACCTATCTTGCTCCGTTTGTCAAGGTCGATAATCTGACCTACGATCAGGTCAAGAAGTGCGTGGAATCCTTTGTCTACGGTGTTAACACGCCGTCACGCTGGGGTACGCAGGCTCCGTTCTCCAACATTACGCTGGACTGGACGGTTCCCGATGATATGGCAGAGCTTCCCGCAATCGTCGGCGGTAAGGAAATGCCGTTCAAATACAAGGACTGCAAAAAAGAAATGGATATGGTCAACCGTGCGTTCATCGAAGTCATGATTGAAGGCGATGCGAACGGACGTGGCTTCCAGTATCCCATTCCCACCTACTCCATCACCAAAGACTTTGACTGGTCCGAAACACAGAATAATAAGCTGCTGTTCGAGATGACCGCAAAATACGGCACGCCGTATTTCTCCAACTATGTCAACAGCGATATGCAGCCGAGTGATGTGCGTTCCATGTGCTGCCGTCTGCGTCTGGATCTGCGTGAGCTTCGCAAAAAATCCGGCGGCTTCTTCGGCAGCGGCGAATCGACCGGTTCCGTCGGCGTTGTCACGATCAATATGCCGAAAATCGCGTATCTTTCCGCTACTCCCGAGGAATTCTATAAGAGACTGGATCATCTGATGGATATCGCTGCGCGTTCTTTAAAGATCAAGCGCAACGTGATTTCCCGTCTGATGGACGAAGGTCTGTATCCGTATACCAAACGGTATCTCGGAACCTTTGACAACCACTTCTCTACGCTCGGTCTGATCGGTATGAACGAAGTCGGCTTGAACGCGAAGTGGCTCCGTAAGGATATGACGCACAAGGAAACGCAGGACTTTACAATCGAGGTTCTGAACCATATGCGCAATCGGCTGTCCGACTATCAGGAAATGTACGGCGACTTGTACAACCTCGAGGCGACTCCGGCTGAGTCTACAACTTATCGTCTGGCAAAGCACGATAAGAAGGATTATCCCGATATCATTACCGCAAATGAAAACGGCACCCCGTACTACACCAACTCCTCTCACCTGCCCGTCGGCTATACGGAGGACATCTTCTCTGCGCTTGATGTTCAGGATGAGCTTCAGACGCTTTATACCTCCGGCACGGTATTCCATGC
>JAEDKB010000083.1 GCA_016296045.1 Oscillospiraceae bacterium | reverse complement strand
GAACCCACGCCCACAGCTTGGAAGGCTGTTGTACTAGCCGTTATACTACACCCGCACATTCAGGTTCAGCATCAGCCATAAAATATTATCACATGGGACTTCGAATGTCAAGGCTTAATTTCCCCGATCCTGCGGATTTCTTGCGAAAAATCAGGCTGTGGAGAAGAAATCTTCTCCACAGCCGCTTTCAATAGCTTCATCCTTATTTGAAAACAAGCGTTGATTCGTCTTTGGAAAGCGTAACAGAGGAGCCGTCAAACACAAATTCGATTGTGTCGCCTTCCTCACTGATGATTTGGTTATCCTGCCATGTAAAGCTCTCTGTCTGTGTTTCATCATCTACGGAAAAGCCGATCACGCCGCTGCCGTTGTCATAGAAAACAATATACATCCCTCCGCCGAGTGCTTCCAACTGATCTGCACTCACGGTAATTCCCTTGCTTTCCATGCTGACAAGGTCATAGCGTCCGTCGGGCTTGCTGCTGCCGCAGGATACCGCGCAGAGCAAAAGAGCAACAACCAAAACGACACTCAGAATCTTTTTCAGAATCTCATCTTCCTTTCAAATCATTTCCGTTTTTACAGGCTTCAGAAGCTTCCGCCGCCGTGACTTGTGCCGGAGGAACTGGTATGCGTGTTGCCGGAATTGTTCTTCGGTTTTTCGGTACGGGTCACGGTATGGTAGAGGAAAATATCCTTATCCTGCGTCAAATTCATACTCCCGCTGCGGACATAGTCCGTGGCGGCGGCCTTTGCACGGACGGATTTCAACTCGCCCTTGAGCACATTCATCGGGATCAGCGCAGAGAGCACAACGCCGAGAAGCACGGCAATCACCACAATCAGCCACGGGAACGCGGTTTCATCCTCGATGATCTCGTCGCAGGTTTCCGCATAGGTGGTGAACGCCTCGGCATACGAAAAGCTTTCAAAACACGGTTTGATCGCTTCTGTCAGTGTGCTGAAATTGTCGCCGTCAAACCAGTCGATCGCCTTACCGCAGGTGCTGATATAGCGCACGCTCTCATTCGGGCAGTACAGAAGCAGGATGCCGTCCTCGGCATAGCCGTTATCATCGTAAAAATCATCCGCATAGGCAACCATATCCTTGCCGCCGAGCGTGCTTTCCGTAACAATCACGACATCGACACCGTGCTTTTCGCTCACCTGATCGAGCAGTGCGGCAATCTCCGCGCCCTCCTGGGCACTGAGCAGTCCGGCACGGTCGATCAGGCGGGTCGAATACGCGACAGCCTGCGCGGCATCAGCGTCGGCAGAGATCGGCATAACGGCTTCCGCTTCGGTATCGGTATCAGCGGCAGCCATATCACCTTGCGCTTCGGTCGCGTCCGGCGTATCATCGGAGAGGCGCATTTCCAGGGTCGTGAACATGAGGTTGAAATAGTCGCGCACACCGCCGGAATAGGTCTCGGAATCGCCATATGCGTCGCGCATGGCAATCAGCTCATCCTCGCTCACATAGTCATTTGCCGTACCAAACGCGGTGACATAACAAGCGCTTTCGCCATCGAGGATAACGATTGCGTCACTGTCAAAGCCATGCTGCTGCGCAAATTGTTCAATGTATTCCTCGCCTTCCAAGCCGCCCTGATCGTCAGTCATGATAAAATACGGCGCAATTCCGGTAATCTGACAGATTGTATCCGCCTCGGCGTTCAAGCTTTCGACCTCGTCAAATATGCCGCACAGATCAAAAACATAGCCCTCCTGCGAGGCACTGACCGGAAGCAGCAGCGCCGCACACAAAGAAGCAATCAGCAGAAGAGAAATCAAATATTTTTTCATTGTATTCCCCTCCTAAATTATTCCGAGCAAATGCAGCAGCAGGAGCACGACAAAGCAGCCGGCACCCAAAATCGCCGCCCAAATTGCAAACCAGCGCCAGTAGGCACCCTTATCCATCGGCAGGTCGCCAACCATTTTTCCGGTCTGACCGTTCATGGCAAAGAGGAAATTCTGACCGTTCCAGCTCGTTTGCAAAAGCCAGACCGGGTAGAGCGCATACGTTGCCTTGCCGTTGGAAAGGCGGATGTTGCTGCTTTCCGGCACGACGGTAGCATAGCCGGTCGCCGTTGCCGCAAAGGCATCCTCCGTGCTCTTCTTTACGCGGGTGTTTGCACGTTCAATGCTCTGCTCGGCGGAAACATCATAGCGGTCTGCCAGATAGCCGGAAAGATACGCCGTCCGGAAATCCACCGCGTCGTTAAAATCGTAAGGCTCAATGGATTCCATCAGATCGTCTGCCATTTTGCTTGAGCCATCCACGGGGACGTGTTGAAAGCCGATTGAGCCGGCACGCAGGAGGGCAAAATGGCTGGTCTCGGTATAGTTGTAGTTGGCGTCGCTCCATGTGCGAAGGCGGGTAGCGTGGTAGCGGATGCTGGCATCGGCATCGGCATCGAACAGCCAGAACGGTACGTAGACGCCCTTGATCTCGTCGAGATGGTTTTCGTCTTTGAACTGTTTGGGCAAAAGCTTTTTCCCGCTCATATGCTTGCGAAGTGCAGCCTTTGCCGCTTCCTTATCCAGCTTGAAGGGAATCACATAGTCCGGCTTCAGATCGCCTGCAAGTCTGCCGGTGAGCACCACCGGATTGCCGCAGTAGGGACAACTGGTCGCCGCGGTGTTGGCATCGGCTACCAGCTCACCTCCGCAGGAGTTGCAGGTGTACACACCCATCCGGTTTGCCTCATCCTGCGCCCACTGTGAGCCCGCCTGCGTTTCCCAATGCATTTCGTCGGAGGATTGCGCCTCCTGCTGCAGAACATCATCAAAATCCTTCAGCGTTGAAACATCGAACGTCGTGTCACAATACGGACACTTCATCTGCTGCAAGCCGCTGTCGAATTCGATCTTGCCGCCGCAGCAGGGACATTTATATTCCAGAACCGTTGCCATAGTATCCCCTCATCATTACTTGATGTCTTTGTCGTCGAAAATATCGCCGCATTCCGGACAGAATTTCGGCGGATGTGCCGGATCCTTCGGCTCCCAGCCGCACTTGTCGCACTTATAAAGCGGTGCGCCGGCGGGTTTCGGGCTTCCGCATTCGGCACAGAACTTGCCCTTGTTGACCGCGCCGCACTTACACGTCCATCCGTCTGCTGCCGCAGGCTTCGGCTTGCCGCACTCCAGACAGAACTTGCCGGTGTTGACCGTGCCGCAGGAGCACTTCCAACTGTCGGCAGGAGCAGGCTTCGGCTTGCCGCATTCCAGGCAGAATTTTCCGGTATTCATCACCCCGCAGGAGCACTTCCAGCCGTCTGCCGCAGGTGCCGGAGCGGCCTGCTGTTGCTGCTGACCCATGGCAAACAGATTCTGGGCGTTCATACCGCCGGCCTGCTGCGCCATGCCCATGCCCATAAAGCCCATCATTGCGCCGTTGGGATTGGAAGCGGCAGCCTTCATAGCCTCGCTCTGAGCGCCGACCATGCGGGCAGCGGCAGTGGTTACATCGGTAGACATCGCATTTTCTTCCCATTCGGTGATCTTCTTGCGCTGATCGTCCGGAATGGTGACGGAGTTGACCGCGAAAGAAACAACCTCCAAGCCGCGCTTCTGACGCCAGTCAACACTCAGCTCCTCGTTCAGAGCGGCAGAGATCTCCTTGGTATGCGCCGGAATCTCGGAATAGCTGATTTTCTGCGCGGCAATCTTTGCAAGCGCCGGCTGCAGGGCGCTCAGCAGCTCGCCCTTGAGCATACCGTCGATCTCGCTGCGGCGGTATTCGCTGCTGACGTTGCCGCAGACATTGGTATAAAACAGCAGCGGATCAACAATCCGATAGGAATAAACACCGTTGCAGCGCAGGTCAACGGAGAGCTTATAGCCCAGACGCTCGTCAACGATCACGCGGAACGGAATGGGATTGGCCGTGCCGTACTTGTTGTCGATGATTTCCTTGGTGTTGAAGTAGTAAACGCGCTGATCCTTGCCGGTATCACCGCCGTAGGTGAAACGCTTGCCGATGGTCTTGAAGGTCTCAAGAATGCTTGTGCCGAGTTTGCCGGCAAAAATGCTCGGCTCGGAAGACGAATCGTATGTAAATTCGCCGGGTTCGGCGCAGACTTCGACGATCTTGCCCTGCTCGACGATCATCATGCACTGACCGTCCGCAACCGCAATGCCGGAGCCGTTGGAGATGATGTTGTCGTTGCCCTTGGTGTTGGAAGAACGACCGGTTATGCGCTTTTGTCCCTTCGTGACCAGAACGTCCTTATCGATTGCCTCGCAGTAGAAGAACTCCTTCCACTGATCGGCCAGCGTTCCGCCGAGCGCGCCGATTCCTGCTTTAATAAGTCCCATAAATATTTCTCCTTTCGGTTTTCCGCGGCCTGCCGTTTTGAGCATGGCAACGGTTCCCCGCTGCGGCCGCGCTGATTTGAATGATACTGTTTTTATCATAACATATTTGGTTTTGTTTTCCTACTGGTAATTTTCACAGAATATTTTCCGCCATTTCTGTACTTCCCGACAAAGAAAATCGTTCTTTTCCCACAGCCGTCATTTTTTCTTTCCTTTGATTCGTGTTTTTCCCGTTGCGGATGGAAATAAACTGTGCTATACTCAACCTATCTCCCCGTTTTGCAAAAAGGAGAACACGAAATGTCTGATACATACAACGATTTGCTCTGCTGGCTGAACGACGGCCGCTCTCCATATCATACGGTCGCCGCTGCCGTAAAATATCTGAAAAACGAAGGCTTTACCGCGCTTTCTTTCGGCGGAAGCTTTGACCTTCGCAGAGGCGGCAGGTACTATGTCGAAGACGGCACATTTCTTGCCGCCTTTACCGTCGGAAAAGATGCCGACCGTTTCCGAATTGCCGCCGCGCACACCGATTGGCCCTGTATGCGCATCAAGCCGCATCCGGAGCAGGTCAGCGGCGGCTGCTGCAAACTGAGCGTAGAGCCCTACGGCGGTGCCATTTTGAACAGTTGGTTTGACCGTCCCCTGTCGCTTGCCGGCATCGCGCTGGTGCAGACGGACGATCCCATGCATCCGGAAAAGCGTCTGGTTTCGTGGGACGAGCCGCTGATGACAATTCCGAACCTTGCCATTCATATGAACCGCGAGGTCAACAAGGGTGTTGCGGTCAAGCCGAATGTTGATATGCTGCCGATCTGCCGAAGCATTTCGTCCGGCTGGGAGAAGGACGGATATTTGCAAAAAAAGCTCGCCGATAAGCTGAAAGTCCAGGAAGATCGGATCTTATCGTATGAGCTGTATGTTTACTGTGCAGAGCAAGCGCAGGTGCTCGGCTTTGAAAACGACTTGATCTCCTCGCCGCGGTTGGACAACCTGACCTCGGTTCACGCCTGCCTGAGCGGTCTGACGAAGGCGGACGGAAAAGGAATCAATGTTGCCGTTCTGTTTGACAACGAGGAAATCGGCAGCAACACACACCGCGGCGGCGACAGCAATGCGCTGAGCGTGATTCTGGAAAAGCTTTCGATTGCTCTGGGAATGGATCGAGCCGCTTTTCTCAACGCCTGCATCAACGGCATGCTGCTTTCCTGCGACGTTGCCCACGCCGTTCATCCGAATCATTCGGAATACGCAGACGCTGCCAACGGTCCCGTTCTCAACGGCGGTGTTGCGCTCAAGCGCAGTCCGCGCTATTCCTCGGAGGCGGAGACCTGCGCCGTCATTGCAGGTTTGTGCCGCGAGCATAACATTCCCCTGCAAGTCTATATGAATCGCGCCGATCTTCCCGGCGGCAGCACCGTCGGCGCTATGGCCTCGGCACTGCTTGCCATGCCTGCTGCCGATATCGGCGTTCCGATCCTTGCCATGCACTCTGCCAGAGAGCTGATGGGCGCAAGAGATCAGGAGGCGCTGTGCCGTCTGTGCGAAGCCTTTTTTAACGAATCAAACAAAGGAGAGAGAAAATGAAACAACATCTTTATCGAATGATTGCTCTCTGCCTTGCCCTGTGCATACTTCTTGCCGCAGCCGCCTTTGCAACGGAAGAGCCCGCTGCATCGAGCGCGCAGGAGGAAGAATCCGTCGCGGTCGAGACAGAAGCGCTCTTCTCGGAGGAAAGCCCTGAGGAAACGGTCAAGCCGTCCGAAAAATCGCCGGATGCCTATGATTATCCCGACGACTGGAGCCGTGAAGCACTGATGTTTGCCGTGCAGAACAATATTTTGCGCGGCGACCAGTATCACAGGCTCAATCCCGAAAAGTATATCACCCGTGCGGAGATGGCGGCGATTCTGGTTCGTATGCTCGGTGCCTGCGGAAGTGCCGACCTGTCTGCTTTTCAGGATGTAGATACGAGCGATTGGTACTGCTCGGAGCTTTCCGCCGCTGTCGCAGCCGGCATCTTTACCGGCTCGAGCGCCACAAAGATGGAGCCGAACGCCTTCCTCACCCGTGAGCAGGCCGTTGTTGTTCTGGCGCGCTCCTTCGGCATTGCGGATACGGATCGGAATTACTATACAAAGTTCAACGATTCGGAGGATATTACCCCGTATGCCCGCGACGCTGTCAGCGCCATGGCAAAGCAGGGGCTTCTGTCCGGCTATCAGGACGGCGGCGTGCATCCGCGCAGCAGCATCACCCGTGCGGAAATCGCGCAGCTAATTTTCAACCTCTTTGACTGCATTGTCGATACACCGGAGGAGATTCCCGCTTCCGGCCGCGTGCTCTACCGCGGCACGCAGTCGCTGCCCGATTCCCTGACCCTCGACGGCAGTCTTGTGATCGGTCAGCCCTATGTCGGGACGCTTTCCCCCTCCGACTGGAACATTTCAGGCACACTTTCCGTTCGCTGCGGCTCGGAGGTTGCCGCTGATTTTACCAATTTGCAGGCTTCTCAGCTCGTCTTTTCTCCGAAGGGCGGAAAGCTGACCGCGAATATCGACAGCACCTTCCTCGCCGGCGAGGTGGATTTCACCGGCAGCGCAAAAACACTCACCCTTCTGAGCGGAAAGCACACCTATATCGGCAGCTGTGACGAGCTGGTTCTGCACGAAGGCGCATATCTCGTTATGACCGGCGACGTTGCCGGTGCCGTCACCGCGGAAAAGCTGTCTGCGCTCGTTCTGCACGGCAGCGCCGAAAGCATCACCGCCGGCAAGCAGGTCGGCTTGACCGTATCCGGTGATGTCAGCCAGATCCGCCTCGGAAGCAAATCCAATCTGCATATTTACGGCAGCGTCGATTCCAT
>JAEDKB010000082.1 GCA_016296045.1 Oscillospiraceae bacterium | reverse complement strand
GTAATGCCGAAATTCTCCATGCCGGCGGCACGCTTTTTGTGAATATAGCGTTCAATATTGGAAATCTCGATTGTATCTTGAATGAAGTTGGAAGCGCCGTTTCGATTCGGCATGATATAGTTTGCTACAACCGACATACCGTCAATACTGCGCAGTCGGCGGCCGTCCGAACGGTCACCCCATGTTCTATGATAACGTCCGTCCGTAAATACACGCGTTGCAAGGGACGCGACAAACAAAGATCCGGTCAGCAAAACATTGGCCAGCTTGTTCATCAGGTCATAAATCTGGATCTGTTGAACGGCGAAAACAAAGTCATACAGCATGATTGCAAACGGGAGCGCCGTCAGAATCGGAAGGATCGGCATATACTTTATTCTTCCGGTCATGAACATACGGTATACCACATAAAAAACCAGATACAGAATCCAGCACACGATGACATAGCGCATATACGCGAACAACGCATAGCCGCCGCCCAACTGAGCTGTTAGGGTAGGATTATTGCGAAGGATGAGGTTCCAATCCAGCGCAATCTGACCGAAATAGACACATGCCCAGAAAACCGGCTTTGTTGACCGGTAATACTCCTTCGGTCCGCGCACCAGAAGAATGAATGCAAAGCCCAACGCGACCCAGATGGGCAGAACCTTTTGGAACCAGACATTTACCACGCTCAACTGCAAGCCGAAACAAGGCGCAAGGATCTGCATCACGGCAGAGCCAACCGCCATCGCCGCAGCCAGCCATGTCAATGGATTTTTCCGGCTGACATAGTAACGGATGTTTTTCATAGTTTCCTCTCTTTCTTATTGCAAGTGCAGTCTCTTCATGATCTCAGATACCTGAGAGACATATTCCTCATCCACATTTTGTATGGAAAGATAGCGATTTTTGGCTTTTCTTCTCCCCTTCAGCAAAATTCGGAAGAATCTTGCAATCCAGGCGACGGGCAAAAACACTGCGCACCGAAGCAATCGTGGATACATTGGCCGCATAATCCGAATCGGAGGAAAGACATGGAGCCAAAATAGCTTCCTCTTTTTTTGCCGAACCGACGGTGAGTTTCTGAACTCGTTGGCATATATCGTCTTTCTCGTACCGTAGATGCCGGAATTCATGATATAATCTGTCAGTTCCTCATCCTGCTCAGATAGATTTCCATCCTCAAACCATTTTTTAAGAAGCAGGCGCATCTGTTTTGTAAAATACAGAAGTTCCAATTCCTCAAGCTTTTGATCCACTGCCGCAAAATCGCATAGATTTCCGGCCGCACGTTCATAAAGATAGATATCAAGCAGCGGACGCAAACCGCAACCGTATCGGGAAAAATGCTTCACCAAATGGGCGATCATGTAGATATAGAAATCTTCTTCCGTTAAATAGCACTCAGACGAGCCGTCACTTGCAGGCACCACCCGATCCCAAATCGAATCAAAGAAGCCGCAAAAGGAAAGCCGGTCATCAAACAGGTATCTGTGCATTTCAACGGTTACAAGCGGCGGCATTGCAAAATTCAGTGTTGTTCCGCCATCCTTCTCATATTCATACCCCAGCGCCTTCATCGTATCATAGACAACCTCATCCGACGCATCCGTAAGAATATCAATATCGCAGCTGCTGCGAAGCTCGGGAGACGGATAATACTCGCGCATTTTGCTCCCCTTCAGCAAAACAAAGCGAATATTTCTTTCTTTCAGCGACTTGCACAGCCGGTGCAGCTCCTGCTCCTGACGCAGATACTGGAAGGTACACAACTGCCCATATTCATTCAGCGGAAGAAGCTCCTGTTCGCTGTAGCTTCCGTCCTTTTTCAGTCCGAGATATATTACGTTTGCAAGCGCGTGTTTTTTTGCCGCAGCAAGCAATTCGTTGATATCCGCTTTCTCCGATTGAGGAAGGACCTTTTTCCCATTGAGGCAAAGGTTGATCGCATTTAAAATCGCATTTGTGATATTCACTTTGCCTTCTCCTTCCGTTTATTTTTTTCGCCAGACCCTCCGATTTACAATTTCGGTATAAGACTGGATGATTTTAACAACTTTATCGGAAACATTCAAGTCGGTATAATCCGGCACCGGAATGCCGTAATCACCGTTCCGATTCATTTTGATTGCCGTTTCCACCGCCTGAAGCACTTCATCGGTTGCAATACCGGCAAGAATAAAGTTCCCCTTATCCATTGCTTCCGGACGTTCCGTGCTGGTACGGATACAAATTGCAGGAAAAGGCTTCCCCGCAGACAGGAAGAAGCTGGATTCCTCCGGCAGCGTGCCGCTGTCCGAAACAACTGCAAACGCATTCATTTGCAGATGATTATAATCGTGGAAGCCAAGCGGCTTGCTTCTTCGCACACGGGAATCAAACACAAAATTGCGCTGCTCGATAAACTTCGCGCTGCGAGGGTGGCAAGAGTACAAAATCGGCATATCATAGCGCTGCGCCAGCGCATTGACCGCATTCATCAGCGAGAAAAAGTTTTCTTCGGTGTCAATATTCTCCTCCCTGTGTGCCGAGAGCAGGATATACTTTTCCTTTTCCAGTCCGAGGCGGCTCAGAACATCGGATTTTTCAATCGCCGGAAGATTTCCCGTCAGCACCTCCGCCATCGGGGAGCCGGTCACAAACGTGCGTTCCTTCGCGGTTCCCTCCGAATTCAGATACCGTCTGGCGTGTTCGGAATAGCACAGATTGACATCGGAAATGTGGTCAACAATCCGCCGATTGGTTTCCTCCGGCAAGCATTCGTCAAAGCAGCGGTTGCCCGCTTCCATATGAAAGATCGGAATATGCAGACGTTTCGCGGAAATCGCTGACAGGCAGGAATTTGTATCGCCCAGAATCAACAGTGCGTCCGGTTCCAATTTTACCATCAGCTCATAGGACTTTGCAATGATATTGCCGATCGTCTGCCCGAGGTCCTTTCCGACTGCATCCAGATAAGCATCCGGAGCACGCAGACCGAGATCCTCAAAAAAGACCTGATTCAACTCATAATCATAGTTTTGGCCGGTATGGACAAGAATCTGATCGAAATACTTATCACATTTCTTTATGACGGCAGACAGTCGGATGATCTCCGGCCGTGTCCCGACAATGGTCATCAGCTTCAGTCTTCCCATATCACACCTCCAGATAATAGGTATCCGGCTTCTGCGGATCAAAGCATTCACTTGCCCACATAAAGGTCACCAGATCGGTATCTCCCAAATTCTCAATATTATGGGTATACCCTGTAGGAATGTCAACAACCTCGGGTTTATCGCCACTGACATAATAAGATATCACCTCGTCGCTGTCAATCCTGCGGAAGCGAATCACACCCTTTCCGCTGACAACGAGGAATTTTTCATTTTTTGTATGATGCCAATGGTTTCCCTTTGTAATACCGGGTTTTGAAATATTCACGCTGAACTGCCCGCGATCCGGCGTCCGAATAATCTCCGTAAAGCTGCCCCGTGCGTCCTGATTGACCTTTAAAGGATAGGAAAATTCCTTTTCGGGCAGGTAGGAAAGATAGGTCGCATAGAGCTTTGCGGTAAAAGCATCCGACATATCCGGCACGGAAAGCTCCGTACGCGATGCTTTAAAGCCATAGATCATATCCGCAATTTGCCCAACCGTCGCCGTATACTCCACGGGGACGTAGCAGAAATCACCGCTGCGGTGCTCTTTCCCCTGCAACGCCGCAATCAGCTCGGCAACCACGTCGTCAACATAGGCAAAACGGAACTGCGCATTCGGATCGTTCACCTTAATCGGCAGGCCGTTTGCAATGTTGTTGCAAAAAGTAGCGATCACGGAGTTGTAGTTCGGACGGCACCACTTGCCGAACAGATTCGTAAAGCGGTAAATCAATATCTTGGCTCCCAGCCGCTCCGCATGTCTTCTGAGCAGCTCCTCCCCCGCCAGCTTGCTTTTGCCGTAAGGATTGTCCAGCTCCGCCTGTACGGAAGAGCTAATCATAATCGGGCAGGAATTCCGATGCCATTCCAATTCCGCTAAAAGCGTCGAGGTAAAGCCATAATTTCCCTGCATAAATTCCGCCGTATCCTTCGGACGGTTGACGCCGGCAAGGTGGAACACAAATTCACAATCCTTACACCATTTACCAAGGAGGGACGGATCAGAGTCGATATCATACTCATACACTTCAAGGTCAGAATCGATACCGAACGACCGATCCTTGCCCTCCGCAATATTTTTCAGTGTCGCACACAGATTTCGGCCAAGGAAGCCCTTTGCGCCGGTAACTAATATTTTCATTTGCGGTTCTCCCATGCGGAAAGCTTTTCCTGAACATAATTTAAGGAGCGCAGCTTTGCCATCACCTGTTCAACATTCAGCAATTCCGTGTTATTCGAATTGAACTCGGAAAGAAGGTTTCTTGAAATGTCTCCGTGCAGATAGTATTTATCATAATTCAGGTCACGCTTGTCGCACGGGACTCGATAGAATTTGCCCAAATCCTCCGCGTGCGCGCATTCTTCGTTGGTCAGCAGCGTTTCAAAGCGTTTTTCGCCGTGACGAATTCCAATCACGCGCATCTCCTGCTCCGACCGGAACAGGCGTTTTAACGCTTCGGCAAGCACCGAAATGGTACAGGCCGGCGCTTTCTGAACCAGAATATCGCCGGAGGTGCCATGCTCAAAGGCAAACAGCACAAGGTCTACCGCCTCATCCAAGGTCATAACAAAACGCGTCATTTCCGGATCGGTGAGCGTCAGCGGCTTCCCCTCTCTGATCTGATCGATCCAGAGCGGCACAACGGAGCCTCTGGAGCAAAGCACATTCCCGTAACGAGTGCAGCATATTTTGGTGGATTTCGTCGTGCGGCTCTTGGCGACTACCACCTTTTCCATCATGGCCTTGCTGGTCCCCATCGCATTGACCGGGTAGGCCGCCTTGTCCGTGGATAGACAAATCACGGATTTAACGCCCGCCTCGATTGCCGCAGTAAGCACATTGTCCGTTCCGAAAACATTCGTCTTGACCGCTTCCAGAGGGAAAAACTCACAGGAAGGCACCTGTTTGAGCGCGGCGGCATGAAACACATAGTCTACATCGTGCATCGCATTTTTGATGCTGGAAAGGTCACGGACATCACCAATAAAAAACCGAATCTTTTCGCTGGCCTCCGGCATTCTCGCCTGAAACTCATGCCGCATATCATCCTGCTTTTTTTCATCGCGTGAAAAAACACGAATTTCAGCAATATCCGTCTGCAAAAAACGGTTCAGCACCGCATTTCCGAAAGAGCCGGTGCCGCCGGTAATTAAAAGCGTTTTATCTTGGAATAATGACATGGTTTTCCCTCCCATTGCATCACAAGCGGAAAACGTTTTTCCCTTGGCAAACATTTCTGGTGTCCAGAATGATCTTATCCGCCTGCCAGCTATCATTGCATTTGATCTCATCGTGTCCGACCATGACAACAATCAGCTCACACGCGCTGCAAAAATCTTCAAAGCGGAACATCTGGTTCTGAACAATCGCTTTTTGCACCATCGGGTCATATACCGCAAACGGCTCAGGATGTCGGGCAAGCAGTTGAAGTGTCGGAGACTGCCGTACGTCGTCTACATTTTCTTTATAGGTCAGTCCGTAAAGACCGACCTTGGAAAAATCGGTAATTTTGTTTTCTCTCATGACTTCACAGATTCTTGTAAAGACATATTCCGGCATTTCATCATTGATTTTCAGCGCCGTACTGACAAGCGGCATCTGATCGCCGAAATCTCCGACCAAAAACCACGGATCAATCGGAATGCAGTGACCGCCGACACCCGGACCGGGCGAAAGGATATTGACACGCGGATGCATATTACAGATACGGATGATCTCGTTAATATCCATTCCCTCATGACGGCAGAGCTTCATCAGCTCATTTGCAAATGCAATATTCACCGCACGGTATGTATTTTCGATCACCTTTGTCATTTCGGCAGTCGTAATATCCGTCAGCACGATTGTCCCTTTGCAGAAAGAAGCATAGATCTTTCTGACATATTCTCCGATTTCCGGATCGTCTGCACCGATGGTTCTTGAGTTGTGCTCCAATTCAAAAAGCATATTCCCCGGCAGAATTCGTTCCGGCGCGTGCACCAGATGGATATCCTCTGCGGAAAAACCATTTTGGGGAATCAGCGGACGGACATAACGATCGATCGTCCCCGGAGAGACCGTCGATTCGATAATCAAAATTGCACCTTTGGACGCAACTTTAAGAACCTGATTGACTGCGGAAACGACATAGGTCGGATCGACCTGCTTTGTTATATCGTCGTAGGGCGTCGGAACGGAAACGATATAGACCTCCGTTTTTTGGTACTCTGTTGAAAAAAGAATGCCGTTTTCCCGCGCCGCATGATATAAGTCGGTCAGGCCGTTTTCGCGGAAGGTTGTTTCTCCGTGATTCAGTCGATCAATAATTTCTTGATTACAATCCGTTCCGACAACGGCTTGACCATGCGATGCCAGCATCAAGGCCGTCGGCAGACCGATATATCCTAATCCAATTACATTTATCATCTATTTTTCTCCTTCAAGCCGCTTATGCTCTTCTGAAGCACAAAAGAAAATCGCAATGTTTTTTCATATTTTCGAAATGTACAAATGTCACCTATTGTAAAAAATACTCTTCCTTTGCAAAAAGGCTTTAATGGCTGATTTATTTATTATACATATAATTGTGCCGTACACTGCAACAAACACCATGCTGCACAAAATGAACGGTAGCCAATTAGCTGTCATGGCGCTGTAGATTGAGCGTTTTACAAAATAGGTTATTCCTGTTGCACCGAGTAGCGCCGGAATTATATCTTTTACAGTCAAGAAGAACATCCGGAAAATATTCATCCCCAGCTTACGCTTGTAATAGATATTCATAGAAATTATGCTTCCAATAATTGTGCTCATCGCCGTGCCAATTGCCGCTGCATAATAGCCGTAGCGGATTGTTCCAAAAATCGTCACAATCACATTTATTGCTGCTGAATAAAGGAGTGAGACAGTTCGAAATACCATTAAGTTTTTGGCACGCAAAATAGACAGGCATACATTTTGGATCAAATGCAGTGTGTCCGGAATGACTAATATCAACACCAAATAATAGCAATCCTGATAGTCCGGTCCAAGCCACTGTGCAAAAAACTCTTGTCCAAGCATTATAAAACCAAATAAAGCCGCACCTAGAACAAAAAACTG
>JAEDKB010000081.1 GCA_016296045.1 Oscillospiraceae bacterium | reverse complement strand
CGGTATCAGATACGCTTTCTTGTCATTCTGGTTTTGACGGTTACGGGCTTTTTTGACAGTCTGAACAGGCATGGGCTTTTGCCCGTGCCTGTTTTATTGTATCTAAGCTGCAAAGCAGGAAAGCCCCAAACCGTCAAAACAAGTGCGGTTTGGGGCTTTCCATACCTATTTCCGGAAATATTCGTCCACGAAATCAACGTTTTCTACCTGAAAGCTTTTGCCGTTCAGATATTCCAACGAACCAGCTTCCGTGGAAAAACAAAAAGTCAGCTTGTAGGAATAGAGCGCCTGATACCTGCGGTCAAAACGCTTGTCGAGCTTGCCGTATTTTCCGTCGCCGAGCAGAGGATGACCGGCGTGGGCAAACTGAGCGCGGATCTGATGCGTTCGCCCGGTGATCAGCTCACATTCGACCAAAGAAAGCCCGTTTCGACTTTCCAGAACGCTGTAACGTGTTTCGCAGGACTTGGAGCCTGCTTGCGGTTTCTCGGTAACAAATACGCGGTTTTTAACGGAATCCTTGAACAAATAGCCTTTTAATGTGCCGGACTTCGGCTTCGGAGTTCCCTCAACAATGGCAAGATAACGCTTGTCCAGCTCACGATCTTTGATTTTCTGATTCATAACGCGGAGCGCTTCCGCGGTTTTTGCTGCGATCACAATACCGCCGGTGTTGCGGTCGATGCGATTGCAAAGCGCAGGGGTAAAGGCGTTTTCCTCACGCGGACGCCATTCGCGTTTGGCGTAAAGATACGCCTGAATATGGTCGATCAGCGTTTTTCCGTATTCCGCGCCGTCATGCGGATGAACGGCAATGCCGGGTTTTTTATCGACCAGCAGAATATGCTCGTCCTCATAGACGATATTGAGCTTGGGCGTGCTGACGGTTAAATAGGCATTTTCCTCCGAAGGGGTATCAAAGAATTCGTCGTTGATATAAAGCTGGAGCACATCGCCCTCCACCAGACGGTCATCGCGCTGGGCGCGCTGACTGTTTCGCTTGATCCGTTTCAGACGGATATACTTCTGTGCCAGCGAAGCGGGAAGCAAAGGAACGGCTTTTGCAAGGAAACGATCCAGCCGCTGACCGGCATCATTGCGACCGATTTTCAGTTCTTTCACGGCTTCACCTCCAGCTACTCATTACTATGCGGCAGAAAAATACGAAAGTCAAGCGTTTTTTCTGGGAAAAATGTAAAAAAGCATTTGACAAACAGGGAATTAACCGTTATAATATCTCCTGCACGACTATGAAACAGGGGATTATTATGCTGTTAAGGTTGTCTAAAATAATGGATACGCCCGACAGCGTCGTACCGTTTGAAACCGCGCTTGATCTGCATGATATGCAGTTTGGAAGCAACTGTCCGGTAACGGAACCGGTTGCGGCAAAGGGCTTGGTAAAAAACACCGCCGGCGTTCTGCTGCTGGAGGCGGAGCTTAAAACGGTTCTGCATGGCATTTGCGACCGCTGTGCCTCGCCGTTTGAACGCGAGGTTGTAGTTCCCGTCCGCGCCGTTCTCACTGCGCAATTGCAAAATGAGGACGAGGCTGACGAATGGACCTTCCTGTTGCAGGATGATGCTGCGGATCTCGACGAAATCCTCACGACTGCATTCGTGCTCAACATGGATTCCAAGCTGCTGTGTAAGCCGTCCTGCAAGGGACTGTGCTGCCGCTGCGGCAAGAATCTGAACGACGGCCCGTGTTCGTGCCGTCCGGAAGCTGATCCCCGTTTGGCTGTCCTTGGGCAGCTGTTGAAGGATAAGTAATCATTACCACTCTGACATAGGAGGTGTCATTCATGGCTGTTCCGAAGTGTAAGGTTTCCAAGGCGAGACGGGATAAGAGACGCAGCTCTCATTGGAAGCTCTCTGTGCCCGGCGTTGTTGCCTGCCCGAAGTGCGGCGAACCGCGTCTGCCCCATAGAGCTTGCAAGAAGTGCGGTACCTACAATGGCCGCGAGGTTCTTCCTGCCGCTGAGGCAAAATAATTCGTGAATGAGAGAGACGAGGAAGGCAGAGCCCTTCCTCTTTTCTTTTTGCGGTTGAATTATTTTCCGAAATGTGTAATAATAGGAACAATATCGAAAGTAAGCCATATTTGAAACGGATGAAAGGAGGCAATGCGTATGGCAAAGCCGCTGGTAGCGATCGTCGGCCGTCCGAACGTCGGCAAGTCGATGCTGTTTAACAAACTTACGGGCAGACGCACTGCCATTGTTGAGGATACGCCGGGAGTTACCCGTGACCGAATTTACGGACCGTGTGACTGGAACGGCAGAGAATTTGAAATTGTGGATACCGGAGGCATTGAGCCGAATACCGACAGCGAAATGCTGAAATTTATGCGCAGACAGGCTGAGATCGCCATTGAAACGGCGGACGTGATCGTTATGGTGACGGATGTAAAAACCGGCGTTACTGCGGCGGATATGGATGTTGCGTCCATGCTGCTGCGCAGTAAAAAGCCGGTCTGCCTTGCGGTCAACAAGTGTGACAGTATCGGTACGATCAATCCGGATGTGTATGAATTCTACGCGCTCGGTCTGGGCGATCCGATTGAAACGTCTGCGGTTCACGGTCATGGCACGGGTGACCTTTTGGACTGGTGTGTTGCGCACTTCCCGGAGCAAACCGAGGAGGAAGACGAGGGCGAGGTCATCAATGTTGCCATTGTCGGCAAGCCGAACGTCGGCAAGTCCAGCCTGCTTAACAAGATTCTCGGAGAAGAACGTGTGATCGTTTCCAACGTTGCCGGAACCACTCGGGATGCCATTGACAGCTATTTTGAAAATGAATTCGGCAAGTACCGCTTTATTGACACTGCCGGAATGCGCCGAAAGTCCAAGGTGGATGATGCAATTGAGAAGTATTCCAATATGCGCTCAATCGCTGCAATCGACCGCGCCGATGTCTGCCTGATCCTGATCGACGCCAACGAGGGCGTTACGGAGCAGGATACCAAAATTGCCGGTTTGGCGCATGAAGCGGGAAAAGCCTGCATTATCGTAGTCAATAAATGGGATATGGTCGAAAAAGAGACCAATACCATGAACGAAATGACGGAAAAGATTCGACAGGATCTGGGCTATATGCCCTACGCGCCGCTGCTGTTCATCTCCGCGCTGACCGGCCAGCGTGTCGGAAAGCTGTATGAGCTGATCAATTATGTTGCCAACCAGAATGCAATGCGTATTACCACGGGGATGCTCAACAACGTACTGGAGGATGCCACGGCTCGCGTGCAGCCGCCGTCGGATAAGGGTCGCCGCCTGAAAATCTACTATATGACGCAGGTCGGTGTAAAGCCGCCGCATTTTGTCATATTCTGCAACGATTCGCGCTTGTTCCATTTTTCCTATCAGCGCTATCTTGAAAACCAGATTCGTGCAACCTTCGGCTTGGAGGGAACGCCGATCCGTATTACCATTCGCCAGAAGGGCGACAAGGAGGATTAAACGGTATGGCTTTGAGAATCATTGCCTGTATAGCCATCGGCTATTTTTTGGGCAGTTGGAACGGAGCGATTCTGATTTCCCGCGCCCGTATGCATGAGGATATCCGTGAAAAGGGAAGCGGAAATGCAGGGATGACCAATTTTCTGAGAAACTACGGCGGAATTTGGACGTTGATGGTTGTTTTGATCGACTTTGGCAAGGCAATCGCAGCTTGCCTGATTGCAACGCTGATTCTGCCGCAGGAACCGGCAATCGCAAAGGTCATTGCAGGATTTGCTGTGCAGATCGGTCATATTTTCCCCATGTTCTTCCATTTTCACGGCGGTAAGGGCGTTTTATGCAGTGCCGCGGTTGCTTTGATGCTTGACTGGCGCATTTTTTTGATTGCCTTTTCCTTTTTTCTGGTGCTTTTCTTCCTTACGCGCTATGTGTCGCTGGCATCTATGCTGGCGGTAAGCGCGTTTGCAGCACTTACAGTTGTTTTCCTAAACGATCAGCCGGTCGTATGGATTCTGATTCTTCTGATGGCGAGCGTTGTGATCTTCATGCATCGCAGCAATATTGTCCGACTGCTGAAGGGCGAGGAGCGAAAGACCTATTTCCATAAGGAAAAGAATGAGAGGGAAGCAAATTGAAAATTCTGGTAGCAGGCAGCGGCGGTTGGGGAACTGCGCTGGCAATTCTGCTTCTGAAAAACGGTCATGACGTAACGCTCTGGTCGTATTGTGAGGAAGAAAGCAGGAGCCTTGCGCAGACGCATCGCAATCCGTTTCTGCCGGAGATCGAACTGCCGCAGGCACTGAAGTATACATTTGAGCCCTCCTCCGCGCAGGACAAAGAAATGGTCGTTTTTGCAACACCGTCCTTCGCGGTGCGCTCTACGGCAAGAAGCTTTGCACCTTACCTGCAAAAGGAAGCAGTTATTGTATCTGTCACAAAAGGAATTGAGGATGACAGCGGCTGCCGTATGAGTGAGCTGATCGCGCAGGAGACCGGAAAAGCGGTTGTGGCGCTTTCCGGACCCTCACACGCAGAGGAGGTCAGCCGCGGCATTCCGACGGGTGTGGTTGCTGCCTGTGCAGATAAATCGCTTGCCGAAAAGGTGCAGGCGGCCTTTATGTGTAAAATGCTGCGTGTTTATACCAGCCCCGATGCGATCGGCGTAGAGCTTGGAGCAGCACACAAAAACGTAATTGCACTGTGCGCGGGCGTCTGTGACGGTATGGGCTACGGAGATAATACCAAGGCGCTGCTGATGACAAGAGGTCTTGCCGAGCTTGCAAGACTTGGTTTGGCAATGGGTGCGCACCGTGAAACCTTTGCCGGTCTTGCAGGCGTGGGTGATTTGATCGTGACCTGTACCTCCATGCATTCGCGCAACCGTCGGGCCGGAATCCTGATTGGGCAGGGTGTCGGCATTCAGGAGGCGATGAAGCAGGTCGGAGCGGTCGTGGAAGGCTACTATGCCGCAAGCGCCGCATGGAAGCTTGCACAGCGCTACCATGTGGAGATGCCCATCACACAGGCGGCCTATGAAGTGCTGTATGAAAACAGAGACCCCGTTCAGGTCATCACAGGCTTGATGCTGCGTCAGGAAAAAAGCGAAATGGACTATGCCGAATGGGCAAGATAGGATTGTGAAAAAGAAATGAACAAAGATCTGATCCGCTCTGTAAAATTTACACTGTTTTCCGTTTCGGCAGGCGTTATCCAGATTGGATCCTTTACGCTGCTCAATGAGCTGCTGCATTTGGACTACTGGGTCAGCTATCTGATTGCGCTGATCCTTTCGGTGCTTTGGAATTTTACGCTCAACCGCCGGTATACTTTCCAATCCGCGAACAATGTGCCGCTTGCAATGCTGAAGGTCGCTGCGTTCTATCTGGTTTTTACGCCGGCCTCGACGCTTCTGGAAAACTGGCTGACGACCGGCCACGGCTGGAATGAGTATTTGGTAACTGCAATCAACATGGTGCTCAATTTTGTGCTGGAGTTTTTGTACGACAGATTTTTTGTGTTCCGTGACAGCATCGATACCAACGAGCTTGCAAAGAAGAAAAACAAAGCACAAGAATGATCGGAAAAAACGAAAATCGGCAAAAGAAGACGTGGCGCTTCTTTTGCCGAAAATACAAAAAAGACAAGCACTGCAGCTTGTCTTTCTGTATGTCAAAATATGTCAGAAATCAGATGGCGCGTTCAACCTTATTGGAACGGAGGCATCTTGTACAGACGTAGACATGGCGAGGGGAACCGTCAACGATTGCTTTCACGCGCTTCACGTTGGGTTTCCACGCTCTGTTAGCGCGTCTATGGGAATGGGAGACCTTAATGCCGAACGTAACACCCTTGCCGCAAATATCGCACTTTGCCAATTGCTGCACCTCCAATCATAGAAAAAATCATCATAAACACGGCGCTTTCAGACGCCGCTACATATATTAGCAGAATTTTGGAAGAAATGCAAGAGAAAAATTACAAAAAATTATATTTTTTTCTGGTATGTTGCGTAAATGTGCTTTATCGTCTATAATAATGTCTACTGAATAAACCGCAAAGCGGTTTATTCGCGTCGCAAAAACAGCCAAAACGAGCTGTTCTTGCGAAATTCAGACAGTGTAACAATGCCGGCACATGGCGCTGTGATTTGAGTCAATATTTATTTCAGCCGAAAAAACCTTAGAATAAGATATAAAAATGATCATCCGACAGGAGGAGATTTGCCGATGAATGCAAACGGTGTTTTGCTGAAAAAGGTTGTGGAGGAGTTTAACCTTACCGTAGCCTATGCTTCAACAGATTATGATAAGGTACAGTTGATGGTCGAGGAAGTATCACGTCCCGGACTTCCGCTGAGCGGATTTTTCAGTCATTTTGAACGGCTTCGTCTTCAGGTCATCGGTCATGTGGAAGCGGACTATTTACAGACGCTGACGCATGAACGGAAGGTGCAAATTTTCGACAAGCTGTTTTCGTATAAGATTCCGGCAATGATCTTTGCCAGAAACATTGAGCCGGTATCGGAATGCATTGAAATGGCGCAAAAGCACGATATTACGATTCTGCGCTGTATGGAATCGACAAGCTATGTGGTATCCTCTCTGATTACCTATCTGAAAAATGCACTTGCTCCGCGTATTTCCCGTCACGGCGTACTTGTGGAGGTCTACGGTGAGGGCCTGCTTCTGATGGGAGAAAGCGGTATCGGCAAGAGTGAAGCGGCGGCAGAGCTGCTCAAACGCGGACATCGGCTGATCGCTGACGATGCGGTAGAGATTCATAAAATCTCCAATAATACACTGATGGGCTCCTCTCCGAAACTGATTCGAAATTATATCGAAATTCGGGGTATCGGGGTAATCAATGTTGCAAAGCTGTTTGGTATGGCTGCCATCAAAAAGGAAACGACGATTGACCTCGTGATCAATATTGTGCCATGGTCCAGCGAGCAGATCTATGACCGCCTTGGTCTGGAGGATCAGTATATGGATCTGATGGGCGTGAAGGTACCCGCGATTACCATTCCGGTCAAGCCGGGCAGAAATCTCGCGGTGATTTTGGAGGTTGCGGCGATGAACAATCGCCAAAAGAAGATGGGCTACAACGCCGCGCAGGAATTCACTGAGCAGATCAACCGCCATTATGAAGAACAAACCGGAAAAAGCTTCTGATATTGCAAGAGGTCTGTAATATGCAGACCTCTTTTTTTCTTGTTTTGCTCGGTATCCTGTGTTATAATACAGATAATAATGAGAAAGTCTGTGCAAAAAGCGTTTTTTGC
>JAEDKB010000080.1 GCA_016296045.1 Oscillospiraceae bacterium | reverse complement strand
TGCATAAAATTATGCTATACTTCGTTTTGACGGTTTGGACCTTTATCGACAGTCTTTTATCAAGAATCCGTATAGGAGCGCAGGATCGCCCGGCGCGTGAATTCCTCCGGCATGGAGGAAAAATACTTTTCGGCATTTTTCAGAAGCTCTGCATTCAAAAGAGCATTTTCCTTCGCGTTTTTCGGCAGAAGCCCCTGCTGTATGCACCAGAGCATTGCTCCGCTGTAACGGGATCGGTAAACACGGTTTCCGGCAAGAAGCTGACGCAGACGTTCGTCCACTGCCGCTTCACGCGGTGCGGCAAGCATTGCAAATTCGCCGCAGGTCATAGGCTTGTCCGGCTGCAAGGTGTTGTCGGAATAAGCGATTGCGTGTGTTTCCGACAGTGCGCGGAAAACTTCAAAATCGGGATCGTCCGAGCCGACATCGGCAAAGGGAGAACGCTTCAGAAGCTCCTGCACCGTGACCACGCGGTAGCCCGCGTCGGTGAGAAGCTGTAGCTGTTTTCGAAGCGCCATAGCCACGGGGGTACGCAGCGCCATATTGTAGCCGTCTTTTTGGAAAATGATCTGACCGCAGAAAAAGTCGGGATCCTCTTCCAGCTTCTTTTGCAGAGGGAGAACCATTTCGTCGATTTCTGCCTGAAGCGGGTCTTCATGCTTTGATGGAAGCCAGCCCCCTCCGTCATATGAGGCGGCAAGATACTGATAGCCCATCTTTTCATAGGCGTCATAAGAGGTGAAGTCAGCGTCAATCCGGTCAACATAGTGCGGCGGACGGCTCATGCTCATCGGATAGCCGTATTGACCGCGCAGAAGCTGATCCAGGGAGGTCAGGTCGTCCAGCACCTGCTCCAGAGAGCCGAGCGTATGGCGCTTGCCGTAGACAAAGGGCTTCTTGCCGAACAGGATGTGGCGATAGCCGTGGTTGGTGATCTGGTGTCCTTCCCGAATCATGCGCTCCATGAGCTGAGGGCAGTTTACCGCGCCGCCGAAAGAGTCCTTCTGAAAAGCGGGGTAGTGGTCAAAGGAAACGCCGCCCCATGCAGGACTGCCTTCCTCGCCCTTGGTATCGGGATAGTTTTCGGCGGTTGTTCCGATCACGTCAAAGGTGCCCTTGGCATTGAATTCGTCCAGTATGTCAAGCAGCACATCCGTCATGGCTCTGCCATCAAACAGATCGGGGCAGGCGGGAAGATTCATCGGGCCGTCATCAAAGGTCATGGCGCAGACGCGCTCTTTTGTTTTGATTCTCTCAATTCTGCGGCAGTAGCTGACATGGCATTTCGGCTTTGGAAGCAGAACGGATTTTGCAAATTTTTTCACTTTTTTGCCGATACGGACAAAGGTGCTCATTGAAAGACCCCTTTCACTGTGCGCGCAAGGCAAACCCCCGCGAAAGCGCACCATTTTAGATAGGACTTAAAACCGGCATGCTTTTTTTGCAGCCGAATCAGGCGGCTTTTTGCAAGCGCCATATGGCGGCATTTTCCGCAATGGAAAGAAACCGGCGAAAAAAGACCGGCACAGAGGGCATCTGCGCGCAAGCTGTCTGCCTCCACACAAACATAGGCGCCGCCGATTTCTCCGACGGTGTGCGCATCGCTTCCGGCCGTTAAAAGAACCGGCGTGGAAAAACGCTCCGCCGCGGCACGGGCAAGTGCATTGGCGTTGCTGCGCTTTTTGGTTGCGCGGCGGTTGAATATCTCAATGCCGTCCAACTCGGATGCATGGGTGATGATCTGCGCGGAGATTTCTTCGACGCTGTGGTGCGTCAGCTCATACGGATGAGCGAGCACACATTTGCCGCCTGCGGCGTGAATTGCGGCAGCGGCATCCGAAAAACGGACGCGGCCGGTTTCCTCGCCGGGGGTGCGGCAGGGCGTTTTCAGAAACAGCCCCAGCAGATGACCGGCTTCGGTGGAGTATTCCACGGCGGGAATCAGCAGTACACCGTCACGAAGCGGCTGATCGAAAATCTCCTGCGGAGCGCAGCGATTATGGTCGCATATGGCAAGCGCGTGCAGGTTGTGCTGTTTTGCAGCCTGAACAGCCTGCGTGAAGCTGATGCGGCTGTCCGGCGAAAACTCCGTGTGCAGATGCAGATCCAAACGGTAGATCATAAGCTGCCTCCTTTCTCACGGAGGGTCAGATAAAGGTAACGCCAGAACGGTTTTTGATCGGTAAAACGGAAAAGCGCCTCTTTTGCACGGAAAACGTCGGCGATTCCGCTGCCGACCTCCTTCCAACGACCCTTTTTCAGGCAGGAGAGCCATGCGAGGGTGTCGTTCAGGAGAAAGCGCATCCGTTTTCCGCGCCGAAAGCTTTGATCGGGGATCGGAAACGATTCACCCGAAGCGGCGCGGACATAGTTTTCGGCAAAATGGCTGCCGCAGACTTCCGTCAAAGGAAAACTGCCCCAAATACGCGGATTGATCTCGAGCACTCGATCCCCCTTGAATTCCACCATGGCAATGCCCGTAAAATGCAGCGCTTTCAAAAGGCGGACGGCGCGCTGCGTAAAAACCTCGTCAAAAAAACTGATGCAGCAGGCGGACGGACCGCCGCTGAGCGGGTATTCACGAATACGGCGATGTCCCATGATGCTGACAGCCTCATGGTTTCGATCCATGACCAGACAGATGCCGCAGCCGGCTCCCGAGACGTATTCCTGCACAACAGGGGAGGGGTCATAAGCGGAGATTTTTCGGTATGCATCGGCAAACGCTGCTTCATTCTCCGCTACCGCGTAGCGCTGCTCGGCGTGCAGACCCAGCTTTTCGCCGCAGCGCGGTTTTACAATGACCGGAAAGCGTGGCGGAAGAGCGCCGCCGGAGCAGTCAAATTCCTCCGGCACGGGCACGCCGATCCGCTTTGCCGTCTGCGCAACGATGCGCTTATCGTTGGCGGCATCCAGAACTTCCGGAGAGGAAACCAGAAAATCACAGACGGCTTCAAATTTTTCCGTATTTTTTGCCAGCATTGCCAGCGTATCGGCTCCGATCGGGAACAGGACAGGTCGTTCTTCACATTCCTTGCAGAGTGCAAACAGGCGCTCTGCGTAGGAAGCGTCCTTGACGGAGCCGTCCAGCAGCACACAGCGGCTGACAAAGCGTGAATAGAATGCGGCAGGCTTTTTCGGGGATTCCTGTGCCGTCTGTACCGCAATGATCCGATACCCTGCTGCGCTTAACGGACGAATGACCGCTAACGCCGTTCGGTAACGAACATCGGTTACGATGACTGGGCGCATAGCGGTCACTCCTTTTCTTTTTCTTTGGATTATTCGGCGGAAATCAGGAAATAGTAGACCGGCTGACCGCCGTAGACAACGGAAACCTCCGCGTCCGGACAGAAATTCGTAAAGATGGAAGCAGCTTGGTTCGCCTGCTCCTGATTGATGTCGGCGCCGTAATAGATGGTGATGAATTCGTAACCCTCATCGCCCAGCTTTTCCGCCATTTTACGCACCAGACGGAAAAGATCGGTGTCGTTGCCGAACAGGGAGCCTCCGTCAAGTGCCAGATACTCGCCGGCATGGATGCTCGCTCCGCCAAAGTCGGAATCTCTTGCGGCGTAGGTTAGCTGCATGGTGACGACCTGACCGATCGCATCGTTCATGGCCTCAACATTCTGCGCCTCGTCGCCGAACGGATCAAACACCAGCATAGCGGAGATGCCCTGCGGGATTGTTTTGGAGGGGATCACAATGACCTTCTTCTCCGTCAGCGCGACGGTTTGCTCTGCCGCCATGATAATATTTTTATTGTTCGGGAAAACAAAGACGATTTCAGCCGGAGTGGCGTTGATCTTTTCCAGAATATCCTGCGTGGAGGGATTCATGGTCTGACCGCCCTCGATGATCTGATCGGCACCCAGCTCCGAGAAAACAGCGGCAAGACCGTCGCCTGCACAGACTGTTACCATGCCAAACTTTTTCTCCGGTACGGCAATGACAGCCTTTTCTTTTGCCGGAGCTTCCAGCTCCTGTTCGATCTGCTCAAGATCGTCGGTGCTGCGAGCCTGTCTGCCGGAAGCAAGATCGTCATGCTGCATCTGCATATTTTCGATTTTGCACAGCTCCAGTGTGCCGTATTTCTGCGATTCATTCAGAGCATCGCCGGGCGTATTGGTATGAACATGAACCTTGAAGGATTCGTCATCCTCACCGATCACGATGCTGTCGCCGATGCTGTCCAGATAGCGGCGCAGCGGCATCAGATCAATGTCCTCATATGCTTTGCGGACGATAAATACGGTATCAAAGGCAAAGGTGATCTCCTCGGAGTCAAACTCGGTGAAATCGGCCTGTTCCTTAACGACCACGGGGGCTTCCACAGAGGAAAGCGCGATTTCCTCGCCGCGGCAGACGGAAAGCATGGCCTCCAAAACATACAGCCAGCCCTTGCCGCCGGCATCGACCACGCCCGCTTTTTCCAGAACGGGATTCTGATGGATGGTCTGCGCAAGCGCGTCGGAAGCGGAATTTACGGCGATTGCCAGAATGGACTCAAAGCAGTTGTCTTCGTCGCAAGCTGCACAGGCATTTTCGGCGGAAACTCTTGCAACGGTCAGAATCGTGCCCTCCGTGGGCTTCATAACGGCTTTGTATGCCGCCTCTACGCCGCCCTGCAGTGCGTGTGCAAGCTGCACACCGTCACATTCCTCCATGCCCTTCAGGCTTTTGGAGATACCACGGAACAAAAGCGACAGGATAACGCCGGAGTTGCCCCGCGCCCCACGCAGCATGGCGGAGGCAGCGGTGTCGGCAACCTTCGTCAGGGTCGGAGCGTTCAGCTTTTGCAGTTCGCCCGCCGCATTGAGCAGGGTCATGCTCATATTGGTGCCCGTATCGCCGTCGGGAACGGGGAAAACATTCAGTTCGTTGATCTGCTGCTTGTGGTTTTCAACAACGGCAGCAGCGGCAATCAGCATTTTTTGAAGGTTTTGTCCATCAATTCTATCTCTCAACATAGCCACCTGCCTCTCAATCAAGCATCATGGAGTCGACATAGATGTTGACATCCTTAATCTCTGTGTCTGTCTGCTGAGAGACCAGATAGCGCACCTCGGAGACAATGGAATTGCCCAGAACGGGGATATTGACACCCTGATCGACCATAATGTGCAGATCAATGGAAATGCTGCCGTCCTCGTTGGGAGTGACAAGAACGCCCTTGGCAACGGATTCCCGGCGCAGAAGATGCACCAGTCCGTCTGACATGGAGCGGATTGCCATACCCTTAACGCCAAAGCATTTTGTTGCGGCATTTCCTGCGATTTTCGTATAAACGGAATTGCTGACATTGATGCTGCCGAAATCGGTTTCGCGGCGGATCATATCGGATTACCTCCTTTAAATCATACTGGCTTCCCAGCAATCGGGAGCTTTCAGCCCCAGCAGGGTCGCCACGGTGGGAGCGACGTTTGCAAGTCCGTAAGCGCCTTCCTTGATCGTGTGGCTGACGCCCGGATCATAGATGATAAAGGGAACGGGATTCAGACTGTGCGCCGTGCGGACAGAGGTTTTGCCCTTTTTGGTTTCGGTCATCTGATCGGCATTGCCGTGATCGGCGGTGACAAGAACCGTGTAGCCCAGACGGTCGGCAGCCTCCAGAATGCGGCGGACACCCTCGTCCACACATTCCATTGCCGTTACAACGGCTTCCATAACGCCGGTATGACCGACCATATCGCCGTTGGGGAAGTTGCAGCGCAGGAAGTCATATTTGCCCGACTCCATGGCGGCGATCATATGATCGGTGATCTCTCTGGACTTCATGGCCGGAGCCTGCTCAAAGGGAATCACGTCGGAGGGAATCTCCTCATAGGTTTCCAGCGCCTCATCCACCTTGCCGGAACGGTTGCCGTTCCAGAAGTAGGTGACATGACCGTATTTCTGCGTTTCGGACAGCGCGTATTCACGGATCCCGTTGGCGCAGAGCAGCTCCGTCAGAGTGTTTTTGATTACGGGCGGCTGAACCAGATAGCGGGAAGGAATGTGCAGGTCGC
The DNA here is from genome assembly GCA_016296045.1 of Oscillospiraceae bacterium. GTDB lineage: Bacteria > Bacillota > Clostridia > Oscillospirales > Oscillospiraceae > JAZOXB01. The sequence continues at coordinate 1,260 of JAEDKB010000080.1, read as the reverse complement.
CGTCATACTCAAGCATACCGGCAAAAAGCACGCCCGTGTAGTCGCCGCGGTCGAATTTATCAAAGTCCTTGCGGTCAAAGGCAAGAGAAATTTCCTGAGCGCGGTCGCCGCGGAAATTATAAAGAACAACGCTGTCGCCGTTTGCGATTTTTGCAACCGGCTCGCCGTTTTCGGCAATCACAAAGGCGGGCAGATCCTGGTCGATGCAGCCGGTTTCGGCGCGATAGGTTTCAATGGCCTCCTTTGCGCTTGCAAACTGACGGCCGATGCCCTGTACATGGGTTTTCCAGCCGGCTTCGACCATGGCCCAGTTGGCTTCGTAGCGATCCATGGTGATCTGCATTCTGCCGCCGCCGGAAGCGATGCGGTAATCACAGCCGTCGCCGCGCAGCTCGGAAAGAACGCCTTCCAGCTGATCGACATATTCCAAAGCGGAGGTGGCGGGTACGTCACGACCGTCCAGCAGAATATGGCAGTAGACCTTCTTCACGCCCTCAGCCTTGGCGCGGCGGAGCAGGGCGATCAGGTGGCTGATGTTGGAATGAACGTTGCCGTCGGAAAGCAGACCGAGGAAATGAAATGCCTTGCCGCCGCCGACGCAGTTGGCAACCAGCTCTTTCCATGTTTCAGAGGCAAACAATGTGCCGTTCTCAATGGATTCGCCGACCAGCTTTGCGCCCTGAGAGTACACTTGGCCGCAGCCGAGCGCGTTATGACCGACCTCGGAGTTGCCCATGTCATCATCGCTGGGAAGGCCGACTGCCGTGCCGTGTGCTTTGAGCCAGGTATACGGACAGGTATCAAAAAGACGGTCGAGCGTGGGTGTTTTTGCCACTGCAACAGCATCGCCGCTGCCGCCGTCACCCTTTCCGACGCCGTCCATAATAATCAGAACAACGGGTTTTTTCATTTGCGATATGCCTCCAATATAATTTTTCTCATAGTATTTTACTACATTTTCCTCAATAGTACAATCATTATTTTTATAATTTATAAATGATACGAATACCTGATAGAAATCTTGAATTCTTTCCGGAGCACCTACCTTATATGTCATTCTGAGGAACAAAGTGACGAAGAATCTTTTCTCCATCGAAGGTGCGAAGATCCTTCGCTTACGCTCAGGATGACATGGAAAGAAACCTCATTTCGGCTGTGTCCATTATGCTCTGCGGTCTCTGCCTCGTCTGGCGCAAATTCTGCTCATACTAGAATCTGATAAAAAGGTTAAAAACCTTTTTATAGCGCCGAAGGCGCGTC
>JAEDKB010000079.1 GCA_016296045.1 Oscillospiraceae bacterium | reverse complement strand
GCTTTGGTCGGTCAGGGCGTTATCCCCTACTGCGGAAACGCGCAGGCGACACAGGCGGATTTTGACGCTCTTGAAAAGGTGCTCCACGGTGCCGGTCTCGTTACTCCGCTGCCTGAAAACCTGATCGATGCCGCCAGCTCCGTTTCCGGCTGCGGGCCGGCATTTGTCTATATTTTCATTGAGTCGCTCGCTGACGCCGCCGTTTCGTGTGGTTTGCCGAGAAAAATTGCGTTGGAGTATGCCGCGCAGACCGTCCTCGGCTCGGCAAAGATGGTTCTGGAAACAGGCGAACATCCTGAAAAGCTCAAGGATGCCGTCTGCTCCCCTGCCGGAAGCACGATTGCCGGTGTGAAAGCATTGGAAGACGGCGCTTTCCGCGCAGCCACGGAAAATGCCGTGCTTGCCGCCTTCTGCCGCAACAAAGAATTGGGAAAATAGATTCAAAAAAGCTGTTGCCGAATTTTATTTCTTTCGGCAACAGCTTTTTTATTAAATTTCAGCGACGACTTCGACTTCGACCAGCGCGCCCTTCGGCAGCGCCGCAACCGCAACACAGCTTCTGGCGGGCTTGCCGGTAAAATACTTTGCATAAACCTCGTTAAAGGCAGCAAAGTCGCTCATATCCTTTAAGAAGCAGAGCGTTTTGACCGCTTTGTCAAAAGAGCTTCCCGCCGCGGCAAGGACTGCGTCAAGGTTCTTCATAACCTGCTCGGTCTGACCGGTGATGTCCTGCGACTCAATATTGCCGGTTGCCGGATCGATCGGAATCTGACCGGATGTGTAAACCAAATTCCCCACCTTCATTGCCTGAGAATACGGGCCGATCGCGGCAGGTGCATTTTCCGTGAAAATCTTTTCCATAGTGAATAAAAACCCTCCTGTTTGTGTTTTTCTTATCATAACGCAAACAGGAGGGTATGTCAATTCAATGATAAATATCTTTTGGTGTCGTGAGCTTCGCGGTAAAAATCAGTTTTCTCCTTCTATGTGCCGGCGAATATAGTCCGGAACCTCCCGCTGAGAAATTCCTAAAATCAAGGAAAGCTCATCGTTGAGCAGTTTTTCTGCATCCCGGAGCATCTGTTCGTCGTTTGTACGAAGACGTTTTCCTTTCTCCTGAAGCTCTCTGCGCCGCAGATAGAGCGTGCGGATCATCCGCAAAATTTCAAAACGATCCCCGCTGACCAGAATCTTCTGGAATTCCGCTTTGCGCTCCGCTGCATCCTCAATCCAGAGTTCTCCCTCCTCGGAGACCTTTTCGAGCAAGGCATTGATCTCGTCCACCGTAAGCAACGGACGCATTTTTGCAGTCAGCGCTTCATTATCAACCGGAACAAAAACTGTGGAGCCATCACGGTAGAGCGGCCGCAAAACATAATACTTCGCCTTTGCGCTTCTGACTTTCATCTCGCATATTTCTTCCATTTTGCAAACGCCCTCGGTGCCATACAGCAGCGTATCACCAATCTGAAACATATCCCGCACGCTCCTTCCGTTTTCTTTCAAACCCATTATACCAGATTTTTCAAAGAAATGACATGGTCAAATTCAACAAAAAAAGAAAAAAATATACCTCTGCACAACTTTTGCTGCGCAGAGACATATTTTTTCACATAACCAAAGTCAGGTTGTTCAATCCGAGGGAGTTCACATAGTTTGCATCCTTGACCATAGACATCACCAGCCGTATGCCGGTGGGCGAGGCGGAGTTGTCCGCTTTATGCAGCTCCAAATACTTGACCGGGTCAAAATTCTTACAATTATCTCTGATGCGGATAGACCATTCTTGATTTTTCCGGAAAAGGCGGATATCAATGCTGTGTTCCTTTCCGTCACTGAAGCCATGCTTCACAATGTTGTTGGACATAACTTCAATACACAAAACGATCAGCGCCCTGGTTTTTGAATCCTCACCATGTTGACGGCAGAACTCGGAGGCCTGACGGGAAACGGTCACAATCTCCTCGCCGGAGCGAATGGAAGCATCAAAACAATCCTCCGGAGCGACACCGAAATTCTTTTGCAAAAGAGAATAGGCATCGGCAGAGAACGAAACCTTTCTGTTCGTGATCCAAACAATGCAGGAGATGACGATAAAGGTTGTCGATTCACCACAGGCAAAGGAAAGCCATACGCCGGTCGTGCCAAAGAATCTGCTGAGAGCAAAGGCAAAAATTGCCGTAAACACAAAATTCTGCATCACGGAAATCGCCTGCGTAAGTCCGGCACGATCGATGCCCTGATAATAGTGCTTGAAGGTCGTATTGAGAGAACAGGGAATCAAAGAGAGCGCAAAAAGGCGGACGCCGAGAATGGTGGTCTTTCTTGCATAGGGATAGCTTTCGCGCAGGAACAGCGTAACAAGCGCAGGGGCGGTCAGAATCACTGCCAGTGTGACAATGGCATCGAGCACAATGGCATAGGCAGACATGGTTTTGACCAACGATTTAATCGAGGTACGGTCTCCTTCGCTGTAGAACATCGACGCGAGCATCAATGCCACATTGCCGATACCGGTGCCGAAGGAATAGCAAATATTGCCGACGGATGAAATGACCGAATAGGCGGCAACGGCTACATTCTGTCCGGTGGAAAGCAGGATCTTATTCAGCAGATAAACCAAAAACACATAGCTGATCTGATTGACAATGGTGGGAACGCCGTACCGGATCAGACGAAGGCAGCGCTTCAGCTTGATACCCTTCAGCCGAAATTTGAAAATACAGTCTTTTCGGAAAAAATACAGCATACCGATTGCAAGGGCAATGTAGTAGCTGAGGCTGGAGGCAAACCCCATTCCGAAAATACCGCCGTGGAAAACCAGAACATTCAGAACATTCAGGGCAATATTGGAAACCGCCATTGCGCAAACTGCAACAACCAGCCGTGTCCGGTTGCCGGACATCTGCATAAAGGGCACCATGATCTGGGCGCAGATAAATGCGGGTGCACCGATGATAAAACCGGTCAGATAATCCTTTGTCAGCCGAAAGACCTCGTTGTCAGGCACAGGCTCCCCCGCTCCGAGCAGCGTGCAGATGGGAGCGCGGAACAGCAGCACAATCAAAACACCGACAATCGAAATCACTGCGGCGAGAAAGACCGATACGGAGAAGCAGGCGTCGGTCGCCTTTTTGTCGCCGTTTCCCATTGTCTTTCCGGACATCACCTGGATACCGGCAGAGAGCATACTTCCCAGCGCGGAAAAGATCAGAAGCACAGGGCTTGCCAATCCGTATGCTGCCATCGCGTTCACCCCAAGGAAGTGCCCGATCATAATGCTGTCAATCAGCATACAAAGAACGACAGTCATTGCTGACAGAATCTGCGTCAGCAACATCTGCCCAAATAGTTTCTTAATCATTTCATTCGTTTTCTTTCCGTTGATTATTTTATAACATAGTTTTCTATGATACATAGTAACCTATTTTTATGATAATTTCAACATTTGTAACGGTTTTTCTGTTTTATGGTGCAGTTTGCACAACCGATAAGGGTTTTATGGTCTTTGGATATTGGCTTGTTGATAAAAAAGTTGTATAATCAGCCTATACAATCGATAACCGAAAAGGGTTGGAAGGCTTGTTTTGTTTCAACTGTTTATTCAGATTTTACGGAACGAAGGAGAACCACGATGGAAAATCAATTAGACCGCCGCATTGAGCAGGCGCTTCCCGCATGGGAGCAAAAAACGCAAATCGATATCGTCCGCCTGCAGACAACACTGGAGCAGGTAAGTAAAAGCCGTTTTGGAGGAGCTCTGGGTGAAGCACCGCCGGGGGAAGACGGAGAGCCTTTGCAATTGCTCTGTGCCATTTTTTGCAGCGAAATCAAAGGCGTTCCCAATTTTCCGAAAAAAGGCGTCCTGCGGTTTTATATCGGGAAAGAGCCTCTGTTCGGTCTGGACTACAATCACCCGACGAAGCAGAAAAACTGGCGAGTCCTGTATGATCCCGAAGAGCCCGATGATATGCCCAAAACAGCGCAGACATTGCAGACGCAGCATCCGATCAAGGGTTGCTTTTGTCTGAAATTCTCTTCTGAAAAAGAGAGCCTTGCGCCGCCGGATTATCGTTTCCGACCGGAATTTGAACGTTTTTTGCAGCACTTCGGCCGCACAGAGCCGATAGATTGGGATGAGTACGATGCTCTGATGAATCGATATTCCCTGCGCGGAAACAAGCTGGGCGGCTATGCGTGGAATACGCAGGACGATCCGCGCTGTCGGGAGGGTCTCGGCAAGTATGACACACTGCTGCTGCAAATCGATTCCGTCTATCGCGGAGACTGCCGGATCAGCTTCGGTGATGCCGGTGTTGCGCTCTTCCTGATTCCGTCAGATAAGCTGAAAGCGCTTGACTTTTCGGATGTCTTATTCTGGTGGGACTGTTATTGACAATGAAACAGGGCGCTGAGTGATTCAGCGCCCTGTTTTAATCTACACCGAACAGAATATGCCGATTGCGAAGATCGCCGTCAACAATGCGGTCGTTGACGCTGTAGGCGTGCTTTTCCAAATCGCCGCAGATCGCTTCTGTCAGGTTTTGCTCCTGAAGCTGCGTAATGACTGCGCCGGCAATGTTTTCAATCAGAATACTCTTTCGCTTTGCTGCATCGGGATCGTTTCCGGTGGTAAGCAGCTCCTCCATCAGCGGCGAAAGCTCCGACAAATACGGAAGCGTTTTCAGTGCACGGAACTGCCATTTATAATATGGCAGGTATTTCCGGTTCAGGAGAAAAACGGCTGCCAGCGTATGCCGGACATATTCTGAAATCGCCAACTGTGCAGCGGCGGTTTCTCCATGCGCCAGACAGCGCTCATAGTTGTACTGTCCACTCTGCGCCATCAGGAGAAGATTCCCTGCAAGCTTTTTGCAGCGCACATCGTGCGGCAGATAGCGCAGCTTCTCCCTTATGGAGGAAAACAGTCCGACATCATCGCGGAAGACCTCGCCGTTGGTCACCTCTGCCAGATACTGTTCCGAGATGCCAAACCATTCCATATCGGAGGTAAATGCATCCTTGCGTCCGAGCCGCGCAGAAAAGAACTCATCCATGCGGAGTACGCCGTGACGGTTTCCGCCGACAGGACTGATTTTTAACCTTGCAACGCCACGATATGTTTGCGGAAGCTTGGCATAGGCTCGCTCCAGAAGAAACTCCGTCCGTCGGTCAACCACTTCCTCATCCGGAAGGAAAATACAAAAGCCCGGCTCAAAATCATGGTCGCGGGAAACCTCATCGTCATAGCCGAAGCACTCAGAGCCGGATCCGGCAAGGCCGATGGCAAGCACTTCCTCGTACTGCGGAAACTGCTCATGCAGCATCGGCGCGCCGTATTCCTCATAGAACCCGCGGGATAATTCAAGACCGTTCATAAATCTTTTTGGATAACGCTTCCAATTCCTCCGCAAAAGCAAAGCGTCCGAAATAGCGGAATGTGGGAGCGCATTTTTCACACACAAAGGCATAATATCCGTTTTGCGGCAGCTCAGGCAATTTCAGAAGCCGCTGCGCCTGATCCAAATATTGCTCGGTCACTCCTTCGGATTCCAGGATACCAAGCTTAGCCACAGCGTTATCCGCCATGTTCAGATAAGTGATTGCCTGCTCCAACGCGCCGTGTTCCGCGTGTGCCATAACCTCCAGAGCCTTGCGGTAATAGCTGTCGGCTTCATCATACTGCTGATCCGCGCTCAGAGCCAGAGCCATGTTATTATACAGGCCGCCCAGACGGGGATCTTCGCCGCAGAGGTTTTTCTCATAGATCATCTGTGCAGAGCAATACAGCGGAAGCGCTTTGTCAATCATATCAAACGCCTTATAGACCGTTGCGGCATTGACGTAGGTCGTGCCTGCGGTAACGGTATCCTCCAGATGCAGGCGTTCGATCAGCGAAAGGCCGTGCGATACGGCACTGAGCGCGGCATCCTTGTGACCCAATTTGCGGTGCAGACCCATCAGCTCATTATAAACGGCAAGCGTTCCCTGCACATCATGATAAAATTCCGCTTCGGCGAGCCAGTATTTCAGATGCCGCAGCGCGGCAACGTAATCATTTCTGCCCAGATGCTCGTCAAGCTTCTGCATCATGCGCTGCAAATCAATGCGGCGCACGGGGTTTTCCTGTGTCGGATCGCTCATACAAAGCGGGCAAGCCGGCTCCAGGTAGTCTTCGGGTTTCAGGCTCATGTTTTATACCTCCTATCCGAGAATGGCGGCGTTTGTCAGAACGACAAGCACCGAGCCCATAACGACAAAATAAAGAATCGTAGACGGTATCAGACAGTCCACCGCCAGTTTGGTATCTTTGCCATACTGTTTGCACCAAAGCACGGCCGAAATCGGGGCCGGACTTCCGAACAAAACAGCGAGAATACACGCCATATTCAATGGCAAGATCCAATACAGCACCGCAAATACGGCCGCGGGAAAGAGCAGTACCTTTCCCAGAGAATAAAAGATTGCAAATTTATTTTTCACCCATCCGAACAGACCGTAGCGGCAGATCAGCATGCCGATAAACAGCAGTGCAATCGGCGATACGCAGGCAGCAATGCCGTCGAGCGTATAGCGCAAAAAGCTCGGAAGCTGAACGGAAAAAACAGAGCAGCCAATGCCGAACACAACGGCATAGATGTTTGGCGTTGTAAAGATTTTTTTTGCGATTTGTCTTTTGTTTTCACTGCTGCTTCCGATAAAAATCTGCTGGTGTACGCACCAGATCAAAATATCCATCACCGCGCCGTGAATGAACACAATCGACATTTCGCTGCGCGAAAGGAACAGGCTCAAGAGCGGGATACAGACAAAGGAAGTGTTGCCGATACCGCTGATATAGCGCACAAGCGGACGGCGGTCGGCATTCAGCTTTCGGGTCAACGGGATGGAAACAAAAAACGGCAAAAAGCTGAATATGAGCGTAATCACCACCGTAGGCAGGCCGGCATGAAAAAGTTGTTCCTTGTTCGTGTCGGCAAAATTGACAAACAGCATTGCCGGAAAGCAGACGTTCAGCAACAGCGAGGGAAGCGAATCGGCAATGCTTTCCGGAACCAGCTTGATTTTTACTGACAGATAGCCGATACAGATCACTATCATAAAAAACAGGAAACCGTCGAATTGCATAGAAAATGACCACCTGTATGGATTTGTCTTTATCATACCGCCTGACGGGAATGAAGTCAAGTCAGAGTTGGCTTCATTCTCCGTCAGCAGGAAGAAGCTCAATGGCCGGCAGAGAAATCATCCTCCACATGAGTGCACTCTTGCGGAGGATGAACTGTCTG
>JAEDKB010000078.1 GCA_016296045.1 Oscillospiraceae bacterium | reverse complement strand
TTCTTCTTTTTCCAACGGGCAAACAGGATCAGCGCAAATATCGCGCCGCAGCTCTCGCCTGCAATCAGAGCACAGATCAGTCCGTTTCGTCCAAACAGCGCATTGAGCAGGAACATAAACGGAATATAGAATACAAATTCCCGCGTTACTGCGTGCAGGAGCGTATCGCGCCCGTCTCCCACCGCCTGCATACAGAAGGAGGTATGATAATTCAAAAACTGCGGAATGGCTGCCACACATCGAATCTGCAGGAAAAGCGTTGCAAATGCGAGCGTCGTTTTTGCGTCCTCCGCGTTACCGTTTGCCGTATTCAGGAAAATACGCGAAATCGGTGCGGCAAAGATTTCAAACAGGACGATACAGATCGCACTGATCAGCAATCCGTAGATGCGGACGGTTTTGATGACCTTGTGCATCCGTTCACGGTTGCCGGAGGAATAGTTATAGGCAACAATCGGAAGCATTCCTTGACACAGGCCGATATTGATGGCATTGGGCAGACGCTCGGCCTTCATTACGATTCCGGTCGCGGCAAGCGCAAGGTCGCCGTGGAAATAGGACATGATCGAATTGAGGAAGATGTTTGCAACGTCAAACAACGCTGTCAGAATCGCGGACGGAATGCCGACTGCAAACAAATTTTTGATTTCCGTCTTTCCGGTTTTCAGCGCATCACGGAAGCGAAGACTCAGCGGTGCCGCTTTTGATACACGGCGCAGCGTCAGCAAAAGGTAGACGCAGGATGCAACATTGGACAGCAAAGTCGCCAGCGCAGCACCGAAGACCTCCCTGCCCTGCGGCAGGATCACAAACATGAACAGCGGATCGAGGACGAGATTCAGAATTCCGCCGCCGCTCAGACCGATGCTCGCCTGCTTGGAATAACCGGCGTTGCGCAGCAGATGAGCGACGGTCATAGAAAGAATGACCGGCACATTGCCGATAATTACGACCAGAACGGTATATTCTCTGGCATAGCCGATCGATCGGTCGGAAGCGCCGAGCAGACGAAGCACCGGATCAAGAAACACGCCGATGAGCAAGGAATACAGCAGTGCCGTAACCAGTGCGCCGTAAACACTAAAGGAGCATACTTTTTTCGCATCCTCCTCCCGTCCTGCGCCGATCAATCGGGCAATCAGGCTGCCGCCGCCGATACCGAACAGATTGGAGAACGAAACGGTCATCATAAAAATCGTAAAAACCACGGTAATTGATGCGATTTTTATGGAGTCTCCCGTCTGTCCGATAAAAATAGTATCGGCCAAATTATAGATCAGGTTGATCAGTTGGCTGATAATCGTCGGAACCGCCATTGCTGCGATTGCCTTCGGAACAGGCATTTTTTCAAATATTTCCTTTTTATCGGTGATAGATGCCATGTGTTCAGACTTCTTTCTGTTTCATCTACGGAAGTATTTTCCCTGCTTTTGGCAAAAGCATCCGGATGCGAAAAAACTTTCCGCATCCGGAGAAACATGTATTATTGCAGATACTTTTTGATGGTATCGGTCGCGTTTGCAGGATCGTCGGAAACAACGATGGTAAAGTCCAGATCGTTTGCCTCTCCGAACTTATCACACCAGACAACAAAATCTTCTATGTCGGCGATGGTCGGGTTGTCGATGAGCTTATAGAAGCTGTCAATAAAGATATGGCTGATGTCAAAGTTGCCTGCGTGCAGGCCGCTGATAAAGCCCTTCAGGAAGCTCAGCTCCCCAATGCGGTATTCCTGATAGTCAATCAGGCGGACATGTATATCAATATCATAACGGAGCTTGGTGCCTTTTTCGATGCAAACCATGCTGCCGGTTTCGTTTTTCACTGCGGTGTTGATGTCGTGGATCAGTCGTTTGGTTTTTCCTGAGCCTTTCAGACCCATAATAACCTTGACCATACGAAATACCCCCTTTTATTTTGTTACTTTCATTTTACCAATTTTCCGAAAAAATTGCAAGCGCTACAGAAAAAGTTTACACAAACGATAAAAACTCGGGATGAGACTCCGCACGCTTGCGTCCCGTGCTTTCCGCAGGCAAATCAATAGCCGGGCTTGCCGAGCAGGTGGAACATATTTTTCTTATAGAATTCCACACCGGGCTGGTTAAACGGATTCACGCCGAGCATATAGGCGGAAATGCCGCAGGAGAGTTCAAAGAAATAGAACAGCTCGCCCAGCGTATCGGCATCGACTTCATCGGTCTGAAGCACCATGACCGGAACGCCGCCGTCAACATGGGCGTTCAACGTGCCGAGGAACGCCTGCTCCTCCACAAAGTCGAGGGATTTTCCTTCGAGGTAGTTCAGGCCGTCGAGATTTTTCCAATCCAGCTCAATGGCGGTCTTTTTGCGCGGAGGCGTGAAGCGGACGACGGTTTCAAACAGGTTGCGTTCGCCCTGCTGGATCATCTGACCGAGAGAATGCAGATCGGCGGTAAATTCCGCAGTTACCGGGAAAATGCCCTTTCCATCCTTGCCCTCGCTCTCACCGAAGAGCTGCTGCCACCATCCGCCAAAGGTGCGGAACGCAGGTTCATAGCAGCAGAGCATTTCAATTTTCTTCCCCTTGCGGTAGAGCAGATTGCGGATCGCCGCATACTGCCATGCCGGGTTTTCAAAGGAGCGGATGTCCAGCTCCTTCCGGGCACGAGCCGCACCCAGCATCACATCGGCAGGATTGATGCCCGCCACAGCCATCGGAAGCAGTCCGACCGCCGTCAGCACGCTGTAGCGTCCGCCGACATCGGGCGGAATGACAAAGCTCTCATATCCCTCTTCCGTTGCCATCTGGCGCAGGGCACCGCCGGCGGGATCGGTCGTAACATAAATGCGCTTTTTTGCCTGTTCCGCGCCGTATTTGCGTTCGAGCATCCAGCGCAGCGCACGGGTTGCGATGGCAGGCTCCGTTGTTGTGCCGGATTTGGAAATGACATTGATGGAAAAATCCTTACCCTCCAGAAGCGCACAAAGCTCCTGCCATGCGCGGGTGGAAAGGTTATTGCCCGCAAAGAACACCTGCGGATCGTTTCCGCGAAGATTGTGATTCTGACCCTTGACCAGCTCGATTGCGGCACGCGGTCCGAGATAGGAGCCGCCGATACCGACAACGACAAACACTTCGGAATCGTTGCGGATACGTTCTGCCGCACGACGAATACGGCGCATCTCCTCCGATTCTTCAAAGGTCGGAAGATTCAGCCAACCCAGGAAATCATTGCCCAGCCCTTTGCGATCCGTCAGCAGCTTGTGTGCATTGAAAACCTCCTGCTCCGTTGAGAGCAGCTCCGGAAGGGACAAGTCGCCCCATACGTTGGAAATGTCGAGTTTTATCATGTTCGATGGCTCCTTCGTATCAAATTTTTTCTAATTTTATGTTACAACAATTCGGCGTAAAACTCAACAGAAAAGCGAAAAAAAGTTTCGGGGGTGGAAATCTATTTGCAGATTGTGTATAATAGCGGCAGATACAGGAAAGGACGTGCGGCTATGAACTACGGTTTTGGCGTGGATGTCGGCGGAACAACGGTAAAAATCGGTCTGTTCGAAGAAACCGGCAGAATTCTCGACCGCTGTGAGATCCCGACAAGGACGGAAAACGGCGGTGAAAAGATCCTGCCGGATATTGCTTCCACCATTCAGGCGCTGCTTGAAAAACACGGCATCGATCGAAATGCTGTGCTCGGCATCGGCATCGGCGTGCCCGGTCCGGTCAGCGACGACGGTCTGGTCAATCGCTGCGTCAATCTGAATTGGGGCGTTTTTCATCTGCATGAGGCGCTGCACGCCTTGACCGGCCTGCGTATCAAAGCAGGAAACGATGCCAACTGCGCCGCCCTCGGAGAATACTGGATGGGCGGCGGAATGGGATCAAAAAGCACCCTGTTCGTTACCATCGGAACGGGCATCGGCGGCGGTGTCATCATCGACGGCAAAATCCTCGGCGGCGCGCACGGCGTCGGCGGAGAAGTCGGGCACATTACCGTAACCGCGCCGGACAAGCTGCCCTGCACCTGCGGAAAATTCGGCTGTGTGGAGCAGTATGCCTCCGCCAACGGCATTGTCCGCATCACAAAAGACCGTCTTGCAAAGGAATCCGCCCCCTCCGTTCTGCGCGGGAAAGACGCTTTGACGTGCAAGGATGTTTTTGACGCCGCAAAACAGGGCGATGCTTTTGCCGTCCAAACGCTGGAGCAGGTGTTTGATTATCTGGGCGAAGCGCTCGCCTCCGCCTGCTGTATGGTCGATCCGGAGCGTGTTGTGCTTGGCGGCGGCGTTTCCAAAGCCGGAGACTATCTGCTGCAAGGCGTAAAAACGCATTTTAACCGATATATGTTCCACGCCTGCAAGGATACGCAGTTTTCCCTTGCAAAGCTCGGAAATGATGCCGGAATGTACGGTGCGTTCCGCCTGCTTTCGGAATAGATTTACCGCTTTTATGTTAGGAGAGAACTCTTTTGAACGATTATTTGCACCCCGTCATGACCGAAAAGCAGATCAACGCCATGTCCGCATTGGCGCTGGCGCATATCGGTGATGCCGTTTTTGAGCTTCTGATTCGGACAAGGCTGTGTGTTTCCGGCGGCACGACCAACGGACGGCTGCATCGGGATACGGTCGCTCTGGTCTGCGCTTCGGCACAGGCAGAGTTTGCCGACCGTATGCTTCCGCATCTGACCGAAGCGGAAAACGCCTATTATCACCGCGGACGCAATGCCCATCCGCACAGCGTTCCGAAAAACGCATCGCCCGTCGTCTATGCCAAGGCGACCGGCGTGGAGACCCTTTTCGGTGCTCTGTATCTGCTTGGGCAGCAGGAACGAATTGCGGCGTTGTTTGCAGCCGTAACGGAGGAAGACCATGCCGTTTGATGCCGTTTTTCTGAGCGCCGTTGTAAAAGAGCTGGAACCGACCCTCCTCGGCGCACGAATTGAAAAAATCCAGCAGCCGTCACGCGATACCGTGCTTTTGCTCCTTCGGGGACGTGAAAGGCTGCTGCTGTCCGCCAACGTCAACCGTCCGCGTATCCATCTGACGCAGGCGAGCTTTGAAAATCCGTCTCAACCCCCGATGTTCTGTATGCTTTTGCGCAAGCATCTTGCAGGCGGAAGGATCAGCGCCATTCGGCAGCCCCCTGCCGAACGCAGCATTGATCTGTGCCTTGAATGCACGGATGAGATGGGCGTTCCCTGCGAAAAGCACCTGATTTTGGAGCTGATGGGACGAAACTCCAACCTGATATTGACGGGTCCGGACGGCAGAATCATTGACTGCCTGCGCCGTGTGGATTTCGAGATGTCCGAAAAACGGCAGGTGCTGCCCGGACTGTTCTACCATGAAGCGCCGCGTCAGGACAAGCACATTCCGCAGCAGACCGATTTTCAAACGCTCTCTGCTCTGCTTGACGCGGTAAACAGCCCGAAAAAGCTGGATAAATGGTTGCTCGACACCTTCGCAGGAATTTCACCGCTGATTGCGCGAGAGCTTTCTTTCGGCTTCTGCGGCGAAACCGACGCGGATATCATGACGCTGGATAAAGCAGCGCTTGCAGAATATCTTTCCGAAAAGCTGTCCTTTTCCGAAGCGTTTCAGCCGACGATGCTGCTGCGTGAGGAAGAAAGGCCGTCCGACTTCTCCTACCGCCCGATTTTGCAGTACGGTAGCTGTATGCTCTCGCGCCGCTATGAAAGCTTCTGTGCGCTGCTGGATGCCTTTTATACCGAAACCGACCGCGCCGATCGGATGCGCCAGAAATCCCAAATGCTTCGAAAAACGGTCACAACGCTGTATGAGCGCACAAATCGTAAGCTGGCAATTCAGCAAAGAGAACTGGAAAGCGCGCTCGATCGTGAACACCTGCGCCGTCTGGGCGATATCGTAACGGCAAATCTGCATACAATCCGCCGCGGACAGACGCTTCTGCGCGCTGTGGATTTTTATGACGCGAATATGAGCGAAATTGAGGTTTCGCTCAAGCCGGAGCTTTCACCGCAGCAAAACGCAGCGAAATTTTACAAAGACTACGCCAAAGCGAAGCATGCGGAAAAAATCTTAGCGCAGCAAATTGCTTTCGGCGAAACGGAAGCAAGCTATCTTGCCGGTGTTCTGGAGGAATTGGATCGCGCCGAAAATGAGCGCGATCTGAGCGAGATCCGCGCCGAATTGGAAGACGGCGGCTATGTCCGTCCGACAGACCGCCGCAAGGGCAAGCCAATGAAGCAGGCCCCTTCCAAGCCGATGGAGTTTTTCTCCTCCGACGGCTTCCGGATTTTAGTCGGGAAAAACAACCGTCAAAACGATCAACTTTCGCTCAAAAGTGCTCACAAAAACGACATTTGGCTGCATGTGCAGAAATTTCACGGAGCGCACACGGTCATCGAGTGCGCAGGTGCGCAGGTGCCCGACGAAACGATTACGGAAGCGGCAATGCTCGCCGCTCTCTATTCCGAAGCAAAAGGCAGCCAGAACGTGCCCGTCGATGTCACACCGGTTCGCTTTCTGAAAAAGCCGAACGGTGCCAAGCCCGGCATGGTCATCTATGACCGCTACCGCACGGTTCTCGTCACGCCGGACGCCTCCCTGCCCGAAAAGCTCCGCAGTAAAAAATGATCCCGAAGCAGCCGACAACATCCGATGGACGGCTCGTGCCATCGGATGTTGTTTATATCTTTTATCGTATGAACTGAAAATAAAACATCCCGTGCTGAAAAACAGCACGGGATGTCAGTCTGTTAAATAACAGCCCTGATTATGGTGCGGGCATGGGGATTTGAACCCCAACGCATCGCTGCACAGGAACCTAAATCCTGCATGTCTGCCAGTTCCATCATGCCCGCATATGAACACCCGGGGGATATTCCGGCTGTTATTTATTTAACAAAAGGGAAGAAAAACGCAAGAAACAGTTGAATATATACAAGGTTGTTCTCTCTTCAGGGCATGCGCCATTCTGTCAGGCCATTGGCGCTTCGTCCCATTACAACGCCCGCCGCGGTAGAGGGACTGCTGAACACTCGGTTCTCCGTGAACATCCAGTTCGCATCAATGATGCCGCTTTCAATCAATTTCTGCCGGAGCGTGCATATTTGTTTGGGGCAGGAGCGTGTCACAGTGTCCGCGGCCTGTGAGCCTTTCAAAATCACAAAACCCTCATTTGTCTGCATCCCTTTTGCGTTTGCGCCACGGGCTGCCTGTATGTAAAGTATTTGACTAGAAATTCCTGCGCCGCCTGCTTCTTCCGCTACCAACGGTTCAAGGACCTTATGCCCCAAAACATTATTGATCATGCAGATATTATATAAGAACTCCTCCATTTCTGCCTGTTCCGCTTCTGTCAAAGAGGCATCAGCGGGA
>JAEDKB010000077.1 GCA_016296045.1 Oscillospiraceae bacterium | reverse complement strand
CGTCACTTCGTTCCTCAGAATGACAAATGCTGTCGTCTTTCCTGTATTGTAAATGCTATTTGTATGTCATCCTGAGCGTCAGCGAAGGATCTTCGCATTAACGATAGAGAAAAGATTCTTCGTCACTTCGTTCCTCAGAATGACATAGGGGAAAACGGTGGGAAGATTCTTCGTCACTTCGTTCCTCAGAATGACATAGGGGAAAATCGGTTACAAGTATTCGAGGTGATTTTATGCCGAAAATTCAACAGCTTTCGCCCCACGTTGCCGACCTGATCGCCGCCGGTGAGGTCGTGGAGCGTCCTGCCAGCGCCGCCAAGGAGCTGGTAGAAAACGCCATGGACGCCGGAGCGAAAAATATTACCGTAGAACTGCAAAACGGCGGCATGAGCTTTCTGCGCGTGACCGATGACGGCTGCGGCATGGAGCCCGGCGATGCCGAGACCGCTTTCCTGCGCCATGCCACCAGTAAGCTCCGCGAGGCTGCCGATCTGGAGGCCATTCACACCCTCGGCTTTCGCGGTGAGGCGCTGGCGGCGATTTCCGCCGTCTCGCGCATTGATCTGCTGACCAAAACCGCAGACAGCGCGTTCGGAACGAGCCTTCATCTGGAGGCGGGCGTTGTCACCGAGCGTGAAAGCGCCGGTTGTCCGGACGGGACAACCATCATCGTCCGCGACCTGTTTTATAATACGCCGGCGCGCATGAAATTCATGAAGCGCGACAACGTGGAGGCCTCCGCGCTGATTGCCGCCGTGGAACGCCTTGCCCTCGCGCATCCGGAGGTCTCTCTGCGCGTCATCAAGGACGGGCAGGAGGTTCTGCACACCTCGGGCGACGGCAAGCTCTACAGTGCGGTCTATTCCGTGCTGGGAAAGCAGCTTGCGCAGGATATGCTTCCGGTCAACAGCCACTGGGAAAAATATACGCTCACCGGCTTTGTCACCCGTCCGACCGCCACACGCGGCAACCGCTCCAACCAGTTGTTTTTTGTCAACGGCCG
This sequence comes from Oscillospiraceae bacterium, assembly GCA_016296045.1. GTDB lineage: Bacteria > Bacillota > Clostridia > Oscillospirales > Oscillospiraceae > JAZOXB01. The sequence goes on along the minus strand of JAEDKB010000077.1, from coordinate 6,468 downwards.
CCATGTGCGCTCGAAAACCATGACCGCCGCCTTAGAAGAGGCTTATCGCAATCAGCTCATGGTCGGACGTTATCCCTCCTGCGTGCTCCACCTGAAGCTGCCGGAGCATCTGGTGGATGTCAACGTCCACCCCGCCAAAACCGAGGTCAAATTCATCAACGAGCATGACCTGTTTGACTGCATCCGCTACGGCGTGCAGGGCGCTCTGGAAACCGCCTCCGGACGGGTTGCCATGGTGCTTCCCAAACAGCCGCAGCCGGTTTCGGGCACGCAAACGCTCTCCGCGCCCGCTCAGATGCCGCGCACACCGACCCCCTCCGCGCCGAAAAGCACCCCGATGCCCTCCGCGTCCGCAGCGAGCACCGGCGCAAAGTCCGCGGCGAAGCAGGGCGGCTTCCGCACCATGACCGCCGAGGATTATCGGGCGTTTTTATCCGTTTTGCAGGAAGCGCCGCGTGTTGTGCCGCCGAAGTCCCCCGCTCCGGCAGCGCCTGCCGCGCAGAAAACCGCTCCCGAAAAAGCGCCGGCGCAAAACGCTCCCGTGCAGCAGGAGCTGCATCTGAAATCCGAGAACTACCGCATTGTCGGAGAGGTTCTGAACACCTATATCATTGTCGAGGAGGGGCAGAACGTCCTGCTCATCGACAAGCACGCCGCGCACGAGCGCATCCTCTTTGAAAAGCTTCGCAAGCGCACGGAGCCGATCGTCGGTCAGCTTCTTCTGACCCCCGTGCTGTGCGAACCGGAGCGCGAGGAGGCGGCGATCCTGATGGAAAACGAAGCGCTTTTGCAAAACTGCGGCTTTGCCTTCTCCGATTACGGCGGCGGCACGATTGCCATTCGTCAGATTCCGGCCGATCTTGACCCGGAGGATGCCGAAAGCACACTCAATCAAATCGCCTCCGACCTCAAGGCCGGAAAGCGCATTGAGCCGGAAGCCATGCGCGACACGCTCCTGCACACCATCGCCTGCAAAGCCGCCATCAAGGGCGGCCGGCACACGGAGGAAAAGGAGCTTCGTGCGCTCGTGCGCGAGGTGCTCAGCCGCGACGACCTGAAATACTGTCCGCACGGACGGCCGATCTGCATTGTGCTGTCGGCAAAGCAGCTCGAGCGTCAGTTTAAGAGGGCATAGCATGAACCGTATTTTCTGTATCGTCGGCCCGACCGCCACGGGAAAAACAAAGCTGTCCGTCGCGCTTGCCAAGCAGCTCAATGCCGAAATCGTTTCCTGCGATTCCATGCAGCTTTACCGCGGCATGGACATCGGCACCGCCAAGCCGACACAGGCGGAGATGGACGGCGTAAAGCATCATATGATCGATTGTATCGACCCCTCGGAGGATTTTTCCGTTGGACGTTATGTAAACCAAGCGGATGCCTGTATGCAAGACATTCTCGCACGCGGAAAACGCGTCATCATTGTCGGCGGCACGGGATTGTATGTCGATTCTCTGATTGCCGGACGGCAGTTTGCGCCCTTTCCCGAAACGGGGCGGCGTGAGGAGCTGACGCGCATTGCACGCGAGCAGGGCATTGACGTTTTGGTAGAACGGCTTCGCGCCGTCGATCCGGAATCGGCTGCGCGCATCCACCCGTCCAATGAAAAACGCATCCTCCGGGCGCTGGAGGTCTTTCTGGAAACCGGCAAGACCATGACGCAGCACAATCTGGAAACAAAGCAGCAGCCCGACAAGTACGCTCCGACCTGGATTGGTCTGGATTATGTCAACCGAAGTGCCCTCTATGCGCGGATCGATCAGCGCGTGGAGGAAATGTTCGCGCAGGGTCTGGTCGAGGAGGTTCGCAGTCTGCTCGACCGCGGCGTTCCGGCAAGCTGCACGGCCATGCAGGCCATCGGCTACAAGGAGCTGACGGCATATCTGCGCGGGGAGGGCTCGCTGGAGGAAGCCAAAGCGCTCATTCAGCAGGGCTCGCGCCGCTATGCCAAGCGTCAGCGCACCTGGTTCCGCCGAAACGGTCGAATTCATTGGATCGAGCTTCCGGATGCGCCGCGTTTTGACGAAATTTTTGTCAAAGCAATGACATTTGCCGAGACAGAATAAAAAAGCAAGAGATTTTACCGCGGCGACAGCTTTCGACTGCTTCTGACACCTTGCCGCGGCTACAATATAGGTATCCTAAAAAAACAAGAAAAGAGGTACCTATATGGCAAACACAGAAAATCTGCAGGATTTGATTTTAAACGAGGTCCGCAAAGAGCACACCCCGGTCACGATGTTCCTGATGAACGGTTTCCAGATGAAGGGAATCGTAACCGGCTTCGACAATTTTGTCGTCGTACTCAGCTCTGAGGGCAAACAGCAGATGATTTACAAGCACGCAATTTCCACGCTTGTACCGCTGCAGCCCATCCGAACGGCGCTGTAATCCTCCGGATCCTGCCCTCGCAGGGGAGAATTCCATGAAAAAGCAGGGCGATTTCTACTTAAAACTCACATCCATACTGATGGCGGTGCTTCTGGTTGCCTATGTTGTGTGCTCTCTGGTGATGAGCAGCGACGGCGCATACACACTGGAAACGGCCGTCTACTGCGAAGTCGGCGACGGGATAACCGTTTCCGGCTTTGTGGTGCGTTCCGAGGAGCTTTTGACCAGCGAAATGCCGATCATCGTCGGCGAGCAGCCGGAAGGTCAGCGCGTCGGCGGCGGACAGGTCGTTGCCACGGGCTACACCTCCGGCGAGGCAAGAGCGCATCGGGAGGAGCTGAACGCGCTTCTGAGTCAAAAGGCGGAGCTGACGCACACGCTCAGCGGCTCGGATGCCGCCAATGCCTCCGTGCTCGACGAGGAGATCTCTCTGAAAATCATTTCTCTGTCGAAGCAGACGGCAAAGCAGAATTTTGAAGCGATGCACAACAGCGCCTCCGAGCTTGAGCCGCTGATTCTGCGGCGCTGCGTCTCCGGTGACGACAAGGAGCAGATTGAGGCGCGGCTTGCGCAGATCGATGCGCGCATTGCCGCACTGCAGGCGCAGACCTCCGACGATGCCACCGCGATCATCGCTCCGATGTCGGGCTATTATTCCGCCGTTGTTGACGGCTACGAAACGCTGCTGCATCCAAGCGCCCTCAGTGAGATGACGCTGACGGACTTTCGTGCGCTGGACAAGCAGTCGGAAGCCGTGCCGCCCGACGCAATCGGACGGCTGATTACCGGACAGACGTGGTATTACGTCACCGAGGTGCCGAGAGATCGGATTGCGAGCTATGAAGAGGGCGACCGTCTGGATGTCAGCTTTTCGGGCAGCGACCTGCAGGAGCTTCGCATGACGATCTACCGCATCGGCTCGGCGGATGAAACGTCCTGCCTTCTGATTCTTTCCTGCGACCGAAAGCTGCAATGCGTAACGGCGATACGGCAGCAGACGGCAGACATCAAGTTCGGCAGCCTTGAGGGACTGCGCGTTCCGAAGGAGGCGCTGTATGTCGAGGACGGACAGACGGGGGTCTATGTGCTCGAGGGTGCGAGAGCGGACTGGAAAAGCGTAGAAATATTATGCGAATACGGCGACGACTATCTGGTTGCCTGGGATAGCAGCGATACCGATTATCTCTGGCCGAAGGACGAGATGATTATTACCGCTGAAGAATTAACCGACGGAAAGGTGATAGGCTCATGATTGCAGAAAACATTGCGTTTATCCGCGCAAGAATGGAGGAGGCCGCTCGGAAAGCAGGGCGTGATCCGAAGGAGATTTTGCTCTGTGCGGCAACAAAAATGAACGATGCAGACCGTGTGCGTGAGGCGATTGCCGCCGGCGTGGACTGCTGCGGCGAAAACCGTGTGCAGGAGCTGACGGAAAAGCTTGCCGATCACGCCTACGACGGCAAGCCCGTCCATTTTATCGGACACCTGCAAACCAACAAGGTTCGTCAGGTTGTCGGCAAGGTCGATCTGATCCAGTCGGTTGACCGTCCGGAGCTGCTTGCGTGCATCGAAAAGGAAGCGGCAAAGCAGGGCATCGTGCAGGACATTCTTCTGGAAATCAACATCGGCGGCGAGGAGAGCAAATCCGGCTTTTCGCCCGATCAGGTGCCGGGCATTGCCGCCTCCATGGAAAGCTATCCGCATTGCCGTCTGCGCGGTCTGATGGCAATTCCGCCGATTTCAAAGAATCCCGGGGATAATTGTCGATTTTTTACAGAAATACAAAGAATTTCTGTTGACATAAGGACAAAAAAATATAATAATAGTAGCATGGAAATTCTGTCGATGGGTATGACCGATGATTTTGAAGACGCCATTGCCTGCGGCAGCACAATGATCCGCGTCGGCACCGCGATTTTCGGTGCGCGCAACTATACGAAATAAATATACTTCACATATGGAGGAACATTTACCATGGGACTGATGGACGAAATCAGAAAACTGACCCACCCCTATTCCGATCAGGAAGACGATTACGATGATTATGACGACGAGGACGAAGACGGCTACGAAGACGATGAGCCGGCTGCCGTTCCCGAACGTCCGGCTCCGCGCCGCAGCTTCGGCCGTTCTTCCGCCGCACCGGAACCCGCTCCGGCTGCCAGAGGCGCAGGCCGCGTTGTGAATCTCAATTCCAACGCTCAGCTTCAGGTCGTTCTGGTCAAGCCCGATCGTTTCGATCAGGTTTCCGATATCGCCGATCACCTGCGTGATAAAAAGGCCCTGGTTCTGAATCTCGAATCCACCAACAAAGACGTTGCCCGTCGATTGGTCGATTTCCTTTCCGGCTGCGCCTACGCGCTCGACGGCAAGATCAAGAAGGTCGCCATTTCCACCTACCTCATCACGCCGTATAACGTCAATGTCACGGGTGATCTGGTCGAGGAGCTGGAAACCAGCGGTATGTACTTCTGATCGGCACATCTTTTCTCGAAACCGTACTACATATATAAGATAGGAGCTGAACACTATGCTGACACCGCAGCAGATCCAGGAAATCAGTTTTGAAAAGGCCGTGTTCGGCGGCTATGATATGGGCTCCGTAGATGATTTTCTCGAGCCGCTAACGGAAGATTACATCACCCTTTACAAAGAGAATTCCGTTTTAAAGAGCAAAATGCGGATTCTTGTTGAAAAGCTGGAGGAATACCGCCGTCAGGAAGGTTCCATGCAGAACGCTCTGATGGCAGCGCAGAAGACCTGCGATCAGATGATCGCGGAGACCGAGAAAAAGTGCGCAAAGCTGCTGCGTGAGGCGGAAGAGACCGCCTCGAAAAAGGCGCAGAATGCAGACGTTCTGGTCGGCAACGAGAAGGAGCGTCTGGAAGCTGCGCAGCTTGCCACCGCAAAATTCATCGACGGCATGGAAAAGCGTCTGAAGCGCCAGTTGGAGCTGCTGGAGGAGCTTCGCACGGCAGAGCTTCCCGCGCCTGCAAAGGCAGAGCCGAACCGTGCCTTTGATTTTGACAAAGAGCCGTCTGCTCCCACGCCGGAGGAAAAAGCCGATGCCCTGATTGAAGAGATCAGTCAGAACATGGACGCGGCCTGCCCTGAGGAAGAGGAAGCTGCGGAAGCCGCGCAGGAAGCCACGGAAAAAATGTCGTTCCACGGCGAGCTGCCGCCCGCCAAGCAAAAGCTCCTGAACGAGCTGCAATTCGGCCGCAACAATCCGGGCAAGCCTTAATCGCACGGGATTCTTGATGAAAAAATTTCATCAAGAATCACAGCGTGTCGAAAAACCCTTTTCGGCACGCTGGCAGACTGCTAAAAAAGGTCGGAAGCCGAGCAACTCGCGCCTGTCGGCGTACATAGGTACGGTAGGGCGCGAGTTGCGATGGAAGTCAAAATCCTTGCGAAGCAAGCATGATTTCAACTGAAAAGTTCGGAAAGCTTTTTGACTTTGCTAATCGTCCTAACAGCGGAAAGGCCCAAAAATATTCTCTGATTTTGACGGTTACGGGCTTTTTTGACAGTCTGGGATTCTTGATGAAAAAAGTTCATCAAAGATCCGCATTACAATCACATACCAAAAACGAAGATGGGGACGAGTAGCACAGTCTGCCGCGTTCAGAAAGCTGCCGGAGGATGCAAGGCAGCCGCGCTGTGTGCGAATATCACCCCGGAGTCTCTGCCCGAATAGAGTAAGGCGGAGCGGTTCACGTCCGTTACCGCGTTTTGAGTGCCCCGAAAACGGTTATACTGATTTTGCAAAATCCGTATTTTCTGCCATCGGGGAACAAGAGTGGTACCGCAGAGTTTTTAAAGAAAACACCTCTGTCTCTTGACCGAGACAGAGGTGTATTTTTGTGCCGACGCAGGCGCAGCCCCTTCCCCTGTCATTCTGAGGGAGCGCAGCGACCGAAGAATCTTTTTCGTTTGCTCTCCCTCCCATGTCATTCTGAGGAGCGCAGCGACGAAGAATCTTTTTCGTTTGCTCTCCCTCCCATGTCATTCTGAGGAGCGCAGCGACGAAGAATCTTTTTCGTTTGCTCTCCCTCCCATGTCATTCTGAGGAGC
>JAEDKB010000076.1 GCA_016296045.1 Oscillospiraceae bacterium | reverse complement strand
CTCGCGCCCTACCGTACCTCTGTACGCCGACAGGCGCGAGTTGCTCGGCTTCCGGGACTTTTTAGCAGTCTGCCAGCGTGCCGAAAAGGGTTTTTCGACACGCTGAGAAGCCGATGCAAAAAAATTTTTGCAGCGGCTTCTTCATATGTCACAATACCGCGGCTTCCTTGCGGTTGACAAAACGCGGCGGATATTCTATAATATATTGAACTAATATGGGTAATTATGTCCCGAAATATCAGATTGTGAAATCGCGAAAGGCGTGATAATTATGACCGATACCATGCAGCCCGCTAAAAAAAAGCGGATGCTTTCCGGCATCAAGCCCTCCGGCGCTCTGACGCTCGGCTCCTATCTGGGTGCGATCCGCAACTGGAAGGATCGTGCAGAGGAATTCGACTGCTACTATTTTATGGCAGATCTGCACTCTATCACCGTCCGTCAAAATCCTGCCGATCTGCGCCGCCGCTCTCTGGAGCAGCTCGCGCAGTATATTGCCTGCGGTATTGATCCGGAAAAGAATGTTCTGTTCTTCCAGAGCCATGTGCATCAGCACGCGGAGCTTGGCTGGGTGCTCAACTGCTATGCCATGTTCGGCGAGCTCAGCCGCATGACCCAGTTTAAGGATAAGAGCGCGAAAAATGCCGACAATATCAACGGCGGTCTGTTTACCTACCCTGCCCTGATGGCGGCGGATATCCTGCTGTATCAGGCGGACTATGTTCCCGTCGGAGAGGATCAGAAGCAGCACGTTGAGCTGACACGCGACATTGCAAAGCGTTTTAACAGCATTTACGGCGACGTATTCACAATGCCGGAGCCTTACATCCCGAAGGTCGGTGCCCGCATTATGAGCCTTGCCAACCCGGATGCAAAAATGTCCAAGTCCGAAAACGACGATCCCGGCCGTGTGACACTGATGGATCCGCCGGAGGTCATTATGCGCCTGTTCAAGCGCGCCATTACCGACTGCGACGCGGAAGTGCGCTACGACCCCGAAAACAAAAAGGGCGTTTCCAACCTGATGACCATTTACTCCGCCACGACCGGACGCAGCTTTGCGGAAATTGAGCAGGAATTTGCCGGACACGGCTACGGCGACTTTAAAAAAGCCGTCGGTGAATCCGTCGTCGAGCTGCTCCGTCCCATACGCGAAGAAACCTGCCGTCTGCTGGCAGACAAGGCCTATTTGCAGAAGGTCATGGCAGAGGGTGCGGAAAAAGCCTCCTATGTGGCAGAAAAGACGCTGCGCAAGGTATATAAAAAGGTGGGCTTTGTCGCCCGCTGATACTGGGAGTATCCTGTTATGGTTCTTGATCCGTATTTTTTATATAAGATCGGGCTGACCTTGCTGGTGGCCGCCGCAATCTCTTTCTGCACAACGCCGCTAATCAAGCTGCTGGCAAGAAAAGTCGGCGCAATGGATGTGCCGAAGGATGAGCGCCGGATGCATCACAGACCGATTCCGCGCATGGGTGGTCTGGCGATCTTCCTTGGCTTTATCGTCAGCTTTCTGATTTTCGGCGAGATCAATCGGGAAATTCAGGGCATTCTGCTCGGTGCCGTAATCATCATTATCCTCGGTGTGCTGGACGATATTCTGACGCTGAAGGCCTTGCCGAAATTTCTTGTGCAGCTGGTTGCCGCCGTGATTGTTGTGCTGCACGGCTGCCGTATCGAGCATTTTCTGGGTTTTTCCCTTCCCGCATGGCTGTCGTATCCGATCAGCGTCATCTGGATCGTTGCCATCACCAACGCCGTCAATTTCATCGACGGTCTGGACGGGTTGGCTGCCGGCGTTTCGGCAATTTCCGCCGGAACCATGCTGGTTGTTGCGCTGCTCCTGGTTCCTGACGGAACCGCTATGATCTCCGCCATCCTTCTGGCCGGCATTGTCGGTGCCTGCATCGGCTTCATTCCCTTTAATTTTAATCCGGCCTCCATCTTTATGGGAGATACCGGCTCGACTTTCCTTGGCTTTATGCTGGCCTCCGTATCGATCTTCGGTCTGTTTAAAACCTATGCCGTCATTTCCTTTGCCGTGCCGTTTTTGGTGCTCGGTCTTCCGATTTTCGACATCTGCTTTGCCGTCATTCGCCGTCTTGCAAAAGGGCAAAGTCCTATGCACGCTGACCGCGGTCATGTACATCATCGTCTGATTGACATGGGCTTTTCGCAGAAGCAAGCCGTTGCAATCTCCTATCTGCTCTCGGCAATTCTCGGACTTTCTGCCGTTGTGCTGACAGATCGGGGCGAAATTCAAGCGCTGATCTTCCTTGCTGCGGTTGTCGTTGTCGGTGCGATCGGTGTCGGGCTGATTTTTGGCAAACGCCACCAGCTAAAAGAGAGCGAATCGGATTCTCTGCCTCAGTCTGATGAGTCTGAGCAAACCCGGGACACACAACGGGAGGAGCCTCATGATGAAAATTAAAGTCATGTCCGTATTCGGCACCCGACCGGAAGCAATTAAAATGGCTCCGTTGGTCATGGAGCTTGCAAAACGCAGCAATATCGACAGTCTTTGCTGCCTGACCGGTCAGCATCGGGAAATGCTCGATTCGGTCATGAGCATTTTCCGCCTGCACAGCGATTATGACCTGAATATCATGCAGAAGCAGCAAACGCTCTCCTCCATCACGACCAGAACGCTTCTGGGAATGGAGGAAGTGCTCAGCGAGGCAAAGCCGGACTTGATTCTCGTGCACGGTGACACCTCCACGACCTTTGCCGGAGCTCTGGCAGCATTTTACCACAAGATTCCGGTCGGTCATGTGGAAGCCGGCCTGCGTACCTACGATCAATACTCCCCCTTTCCGGAGGAAATGAACCGCACGCTGGTCGGTGATATTGCCGCGCTGCACTTCGCTCCGACCGATGCCAATGCACAAAATCTGCGCAAAGAGGCCGTTCGCGGAGAGATTTTTATTACGGGCAACACCGTCATCGACGCGATGAAAACCACCGTCCGCCCCGATTACCGCTTTGCTACGGAGAAGCTGAATCGCTTGGATTTCTCCGAGCGGAAGATCATCGCACTGACCTGCCATCGGCGCGAAAACTACGGTCAACCAATGCATGATATATTCCGTGCCGTTCGCCAAATCGTTCAGACGCATCCCGATGTCGAGGTCGTCTATCCCGTCCATCTAAGCCCTGTTGTGCGCGAATGTGCTTTGCAGGAGTTGGGCGGCATGGAGCGCATTCATCTGATCGACCCGATTGACGTTGAGGAAATGCACAACCTGATTGCGCGCTGTTGCTTTGTTATGACCGACTCCGGCGGCTTGCAGGAGGAGGCTCCCGCCATGGGCAAGCCTGTTCTGGTGCTGCGTCGGGAAACCGAACGTCCCGAAGCCGTTGCCGCCGGCACCGTCAAGCTTGCCGGTGTGGCATATGACAACATCGTCCGTCTGGCAAATGCGCTCCTGGAACAGCCGGAGGTCTATGATCGGATGGCGCACGCCGTCAATCCTTACGGTGACGGAAATGCCTGCCGAAGAATTGCTGACGCCATTGAATGGCATTTCGGTCTGCGGAGCGAAAAACCGGAAAATTTTCAGGCACAAGTGAAATAACAGCCTTGCAAAGAAGAACAGGACCTCTCCTCTTGGGAAAGGTCCTGTTTTATCATTCTGTGATACCGGAGATAAGCCGGTTGGGCAATGCGCAAACGGTATCACACAAGCGCTCGGCAGCGTGAGGCTTGCGATTATCACAGGTCATATTGAACAAGGTCGTCAAGCGTTTCCCGACGTACGACCACCTTTTCACCGCCGTCAGCGGTAAGCAGAACAATGGGCAGGCGCGGGATACGGTTGTAATTTGATGCCATCGAATAGTTGTAGGCTCCGGTGGTGGTAACCGCCAGGATATCGCTGCGGCAGACCGAGGACGGCAGAGAAACCGCCGGCTGCACGATATCGCCGCTTTCGCAATATTTTCCCACCACATCGCAAACCATGTCGGCCGCCTGCGTCATTTTGTTGGCGCAGAGCACCGTATAGGCAGAACCATACAGCGCAAAGCGCGGATTGTCCCCCATGCCGCCGTCTACCGTGACATAGGTTTTGTAGCCGGGGATATGCTTGACGGTACCGACCGTGTAGAGGGTAAGACCCGCGTCGGCAACGATGCTGCGCCCCGGCTCCAACCGAACGGCGGGCATTTCCAGCGCCAACGCCGCACAGGAGGCGCGAAGATGTTCGCCGACTTGGCGAATGTTGTCCGCAAGGTCGATGGTCGGATCATTTTCGGTATAGCGCACCCCGTAGCCACCGCCGAGATCCAACTCGCGGGTGACAAATCCGTACTGCTTTTTCATATCAGCGATGAAGGCGAGCATAATATCCGCCGAGCGGAAGAAGGTGTCCGAATCAAACACCTGCGAGCCGACATGACAGTGAAATCCCATCAGGGCTAGATGCGGTTTTTCCATTGCCCGTGCAGTGATGTTGGCCGCCTGGCCGGTCTCAATCGCATTGCCGAACTTTGAGTCCACCTTGCCGGTGTTGACCGCTTCGTAGGTGTGGGTGTCGATACCGGGGGTGATACGAAGGAGAATTTTCTGGGTGATACCCGCTTGGGCGGCGGCTTCGTCAACGGCGTTCAATTCGTCGATGCTGTCCACCACGAAATATCCCACGCCGACCTCCATCGCCAGACGGATTTCTTCATCGGTTTTGTTGTTGCCGTGGAAATATGCCTTTTCCATCGGAAAACCGGCGCTGTGGGCGGTAAATATTTCACCGGCGGACACCACATCCACGCCGATGCCTTCTGCCGAAGCAATGCGGTAGATCTCCTTGAAAGAGCACGCCTTGCTGGCGTACAGCGGTAAGGCTGACTCACCGAAAGCGGCGCGCATGGCCTCGGCATATTGCCGCATACGGGCACGGATGCGCGCCTCATCCATGACATACAGCGGGGAGCCGTATTTTGCAAGCAGCTCTACGGTGGAACGCCCTACAAACAACAGTTCGCCGTTTTCGCTGACCGTCAGGTTATCACTAATCATTCTTTTTCACCCTCTTTATATGCAAATGGTTCTGTATTATTGAATGCCTTGTGCGCGCATCTCTTGCAGCAAAACGGCTTCATTTTGCGGTTCCATCGGGGTAAGCGGCAGACGAAGATAGTTTTCGCCGAACCCCATGTGAGCGACTGCCGCCTTGACCGGAATGGGGTTTACTTCGCTGAACAGCGCATGAATGAGCGGCAGATATTGCAGCTGCAGTTGACGGCTGCCTGCCACATCCCCTGCAAGGAATCGGTCGCAAATTGCCTGCGTTTCGGCAGGGAGCAGATTGGAGAGCACCGAGATAACTCCTTTGCCGCCGAGTGATAAAATCGGTACGATCTGGTCATCGTTGCCGGAGTAGATATCCATTTTCCCCTCGACGAGACGAGCCAGCTCCGCAATCTGCGACAGGTCACCGCTTGCCTCCTTGATGGCGGCAATGCGCGGATGCTCTGCCAAAACGGCGCAGGTTTTCGGCTGCAGATTACAGCCGGTACGGGAGGGGACATTATAGAGAATAATGGGTTTTGTGGAGGCATCCGCAATGGCGGTAAAGCTCTTGATCAGGCCTTTTTGAGTGGCTTTGTTGTAATACGGAGTAACCACCAGCATGGCATCTGCGCCCGCCGCGCAGGCAAAGCGAGTGAGGTCGATCGCGTATGCACAATCGTTCGAGCCGGTGCCGGCAATCACCGGTATCCGTCCCGCCACTTTTTTAACCGCAAAGGCAATCGCGTCGCGGTGTTCTTCATCCGTAAGGGTGGAGCCCTCGCCGGTCGTACCGGCCACCACAATCGCAGCGATGCCGGAATCAATCTGCCAATCAATCAGGCGGCCAAAATTATCATAATCAATGCCGTCAGCGGTCAAAGGGGTGACAATCGCAGTGGCGGCGCCTACAAAAATCGGTTTTTGCATTATATTTTCTCCTTTTCGGTTGTTTCGACAATAAAAAAAGTAGCTGTAATTGACAGCTACCGACATACGCCGACCGCAAAACCGCGCCGACTGTATAGGATAGCTCTCCGCATTTCTGCGACAGCGACAGAACTCTTATTTTCTGTTGCCAGCCCGAGCGGCCGCTGAACCGCCCGACTTCGGCACCCATGCCTTTCGTCCGTTTCCGCCCCAGCCGGCGTTAAAAAAGGGACTACTTTTCATGCAGTGCGCCTCTATCATTTGCTGTATTGTAACATAGAGTGAGGAGGGTGTCAATGGAAAGCTCGCCGTTTTGCACGAAATTTTGCAGGTTTTCCGTTCTTTCGTGCATTATTGGCAAATTACGCACGATTTTTGGAGAACGAATTCTTGCATTTCGCATCGTGTGTGCTATAATGACTGCAAAATCAACACTTTGAGGCAAAACTATGCAACTGATTGACATTCACACCCACATTTACCCACCTGCCATTGCCCGCAAGGCTGCCGACAGCATCCGGGAGTTTTATCAGCTCGAAGGCGTCAATGAAATGGACGGCACTGCTGATACTCTGCTGAAAAGAGGAGATGCAGCAGGCATAGACCGTTTCGTGATCCTGCCGGTGGCTGTGCGCGCTGACCGGACACGGCACATCAATGATTTTATTCTGGAACAGGCAGCCACACAGCCTCGGTTCATCGGCTTTGGTACCATTCACGCAGGTATGGACAACATCGTTCAGGAAGCCGAATACATTATGGACAAGAAACTCAAGGGTATCAAGATGCATCCGGATACGCAGGGCTTCTCTATTGATGATCCCCGCTTGTTCCCAGTCTATGAAACCATTCAGGACAAGCTGCCGGTCGTGCTGCATATGGGTGACACGCGTTACGATTTCTCCCATCCTGCCCGACTGCGCCGAGTGCTGGAGCTGTTTCCACGTCTACAGGTGCTTGCCGCCCACTTCGGCGGTTACAGTATGTATCAGACGGCCAAAGAATATCTGTATGACAAAGAATGTGTTTTTGACGTATCGAGTTCTCTGATGTTTATGGACGATGGTGTGGCGGAGCGCTATATCAATCTGTACGGCGCGGAGCGTATGGCCTTTGGCACGGACTACCCTCTGTGGGATCCGGCGAAGGAGACAAAGCGTTTTCTGGAATTGAAGCTGACAGACGAACAGTTCGAGCAGATCGGACATAAAACCGCTGAGCGGTTTTTGCATCTGTAAAAAGATTTCAACTCAAAAGGGTTTGTTGCAAAGCGAAGGTTTTGCAACGGCTCACAAGTTCAATCCAAAGCGGCAGGAAGTCAAGAACGCTTCTGCTTATTTTTACGGCTGCCGAATTCTTGGGCGTAATTGTCCGCAATGGTAAGTCACCCGCAAAATACAAGCCGAAATAAAAGCATTGCTTCGTGGTCGAAAAAAGCAAACATAAAAGCCACGCCGGAAGTCTTGATAAATCAAGGCTTTCAGCGTGGCTTCTGGCACGCCCGGCGCGATTCGAACGCGCGACCTTTCGCTTAGGAGTTACGGCTTGAGCAGTAATCCCGTGTCAACCGAAG
>JAEDKB010000075.1 GCA_016296045.1 Oscillospiraceae bacterium | reverse complement strand
CTGCGGAAGATAGCCGAATTTCACGGAGGGGCCGAATTTGATTTTCCCTTCTCCGGCAATCTCTCCAAGCAGAATGCGAATAAAGGTCGTTTTCCCTGTTCCGTTATCTCCGAGCAGGGCAATTCGTTCTCCCCCCGCAACATTTAGCGAAATATCCGAAAAAAGTCTGCGATTGCCAAAGGATTTTCCCAACCCCTTTACGGACAGCACCTCGTCTCCGTGAAATTCCTTTTCTCCGAAGCGCGCACGCATGGTCTTTTCTTTGGTAGGACGCTCTGTCTTTTCAATTCGCTCCATACGGTGCTGAATGGACATCGCGCGGCGGTAGAGCACACGGTTATTGATGCCCCAGCCCTTCATCCGCTCTACGGTAAAGCCAAGCTGCTTGAGCTTTGCCTGCTCCTGCTCATATTGTTTTAGCTGCCGATCAAAGCGATCCTGCTTTTCCTGTAAATAGAATGTGTAGTTGCCGCTGTAAAATTCCGCCTTACCTGCGGAAATCTCAATGATGCGTTCCACGGTACGATCCAGAAAATACCGGTCATGGGAAATGGTCAGAACCGTTCCTTTAAACTTTTGAATGTATTCCTCAAGCCATTCCACACTACGCAGATCCAGGTGGTTCGTTGGTTCGTCAAGAAGCAGAATATCCGTCTTTTCCAGCAGCAGACGTGCAAGGTTCACTCTGGTCTTTTCGCCGCCGGAAAGACGGTCAAATTCCTGAGAACGCATCGTCTGCGGAATTCCGAGGCCGTTGCAGATTTTATCAATCTGCATATCCTGCTCATAGCCTCCGCCGACATCGTAGGCATTGCTCAAACGGTCATATTCATCCAAAAGCGCCTTCGGTGCATTTGCAGTGAGCTTTTGGGCAAGCTCGTCCATCTTTTGCCGCAGCGCTTCAAGCGGCGCATAGGCAGTACGCAGAACCTCCTCGACGCTGTAGCCGTCCGGATAATGCGGAATCTGTGAGATCAATCCCAGTTTTTTCCCTGCTGCAATCATGATCTCACCCTCGTCCGGGTCAAGCTCGCCGGTCAGCAGGCGAAACAGCGTCGTCTTACCGCAGCCGTTGCGTCCCATAATGCCGACACATTCGCCTTCGTGAATGTCAAAGCTCAAATCATTCAGCAAAACGGAACCGACCTCAAAGGACTTTACAAGCCCCTTTACCGAAATATCAATCATTGTTTACTCCGTATTTCTCCAAAAATTCCTCGCGGCTCATCATCAGATTCACAGCATCGAGAAACGCATTGCTGCCCAAATG
The DNA here is from genome assembly GCA_016296045.1 of Oscillospiraceae bacterium. Classification (GTDB taxonomy): domain Bacteria; phylum Bacillota; class Clostridia; order Oscillospirales; family Oscillospiraceae; genus JAZOXB01. The sequence goes on along the minus strand of JAEDKB010000075.1, from coordinate 6,246 downwards.
CTCCGGCAAATGAAGCTCTGTCTGGAGCATTTTACGCTTCTTTGCGCTCTCTTTTCCGCCGGAAAGGCCGGCAAGGAACAGATCTGTCTTGGTAATCGGCCGACCGGGGACGTTTGTTTTTTCCGCCTCCGCACCGGCATTTTTGAGGGCTTGCAGCAATACCTCCGGACGCATTCCCTCCACGCCGAGCTTGCCCTCCTTGCCCGGATGCTCCTTGCGGCGTTCCTTGCCGCAAATATCGGGAATATAAGCATGCAAAACCTTATCCTTCGGCAAAGCACCTTTCAGGTAATTGCGAATTACAAAGCCTGCGCCGTCTGAATCGGTCAGAATAATCAATCCTCGCTTTTCCGCGACAGAGCGCAGAAAATCAAGCAGCGCTTTATTTTTCATTACGCCGAAGCCATTTGTTTCAAATATCGGCGCATCGATCAACTGCGAGAGGGTGTTTTTGTCATATCGGCCTTCCACTACGACGGCCTGTTTCAGCTTAATCACGGCGTGATTCCTCCACCAGACGCAGCACCAGCAATTCCAGCAGCCGTTCCTCGTCTCCGTACGAGGCTTTCAGTTGGTAGTCGGTCTCGCAGCACAGCAGCACCGCTTCCCTGCAAAAACGTTCGGAAAAACGCTTTGCCTGTCCGATTGTAACGGAAGCATACTTTGGATTGCATTTGAATAATTCGGAAAGCTCCTGTGCTCCCTTGCCCTCTTTCTGGTACAGTTTTGCCGCATAGAGCTTCCGCATTTGCGCCCCGATCGCCGCTACGATCATGATCGGCTCTGTCTGCATTTTCAAAAGGGCATTCATGCGTTCGAGCGCCAGATCAAAATCACGCCTCGCAAGCGCGTCGGAAAGCTGAAACGAAACGGCGTCCAGCGTCGGCTCTACCACTGCGTCGATGTCTGCTCGGACAATCGAATCCGCACCGGAATAGGCGCATATTTTCTCGATCTCTCCGTTCAATCGTGTCATGGAAAGGCCGCATAGCTGTAACAAATAACCGCACATCTCCGGCGCGATCATTTTCCCGTGATGACGAAAATGCCGCGCAATCCATGCACGCAGTTCGCTCTCGGTCTGGTAACAAAACTCCACCAAAACAGCATTTTGCTCTATCGCCTTCCAGAGCTTTTTCATCCGTTTATCCGGCTTAAAATTCAGATAGTTCAAAACCAGGCAGCAGTATTCCGGCACATCGGAAAGCAAGTCTGCCGCCTTTTCGCGCTCAGACTCCCGAAGGGAAAACAAATCCACATCGTCGATCAGCACAAAAGAACGCTCCGCCATCATCGGCAGCGCTTCCATGGCATCCGAGAGCATTTGAAGCGAGAAATTCTCATTGTTCAGCCGATGAAAGTTAAAGTCGGCCGTAAAGTCATCCAGAATTTGCTTTTTGAGCTGTTCCAGATAATAAGAGCGCAGATAATCCTCTTCGCCGTAAAAGACATAAAAGCTGCCCGGCTTTTTTTCACGAAGCTCTTTTTTCAGTTGTTCAAAGCCCGGAGTATTTCCGTCCGACTTGTTTGCCATTTTTTTACCTCGAAATTGTGATATCTCCGTTCAGATCCGTGCGGTATACTGCCGCACCGCTTGAAATAATACGATTCAGCGTCTCCTGCGCCGGATGACCGTAGGAATTTTTCCCGACACAGATCAGCACGGCATCGGGACACGTTTTTTCAAGAAGCTCCGCACCGGTTGCGTTCTTTGAGCCATGATGCCCTGCAATCAGCAGCTCCAGCTTTGGCAGCTCATGTTGGGAAAGCAGCCGCCGTTCACCGTCTATGTCCATATCGCCTGTAATCAGTATATCATATTCCTGCGCGGACATCAATGCAGAGATTGACGCATTCTCCTCATTGAGATTGTCCGGCACAAACAAATCAATCGTGCCGTCAGGAAACTGAAGCTGCATATCTTCTGACACAAAAACTACAATCATTCCCTGCTCCTGCGCAATCTGAATCAAGCGTTCACGGTTGCCGCTGTCATCGGGCATTTCAGGCAGATATAAGCTGCCGACTTCAATGCGCTGCATAAGCTGGGCCGCGCCGCAGACATGGTCGGTATCATAATGTGTCAGAATCAGCGCATCCACCCGATTCTGACCCGACATCAGCAGTTTTCGCGCAACGTTCTCACCGTTTTCATCTCCACTGTCGCCGCCGCAATCAACCATGACCGTGCTCGTGCCGCTTCTAAGCAGCACGCACTGTCCCTGACCGACATCAAATGCCGTGACCGCGGTATTTCCCGTTGGAATTGCCGAAAATACGATGGCAAAAACAAGCGTTATAAACACGCCGCCTACCAGAACCGCTGTATTTCTTTTCCTTTTGATTACGCAGAACAAAGCAATCATCAGATAAGCAACCACCAGCCAAGCAACAATATAGCTGCTGCAGGTGTACACTGCGGCATACGGTATTTCGGATATGGCATGCACCAGCCAAAGCACCAAGCGGATCGGCCACGCCAAAAGCCATCCCGCCGCCGTTCCAAGCGGAAGCCATACACTCAGAAGCACCGCAATGAAGCACAGCGTGAATATCGCTTCAAGCAGCGGCATTGTCAGAAGGTTTGTCAGCGGCGAAATCACGGAAACCAGTCCGAAATTCTTTGCAACCAGTGGAATTGTAAACACGTTTGCGCTGATGGTTGTGGCGAAAATCACGAGCAGTGTTTTCATTTTTCGGAAAAGCAGCGGATGCTTTTTCCGGTCGCATCGGGCTTCCGTCTTTTTTATAGCCCATTGGTAGACCTTCGGCGCCATCCAGAAAATTCCGACCATTGCGGAAAAGGAAAGCTGTAAGCTCAAATTGGCAATCGCCCACGGGTTAAACGCCAAAATCAACAGCAGCGCCAATCCGAGTGATGTCGGCGCATCATTTTCCCGTTTCAGGATCGGTGCGAGCAAAAACACCGAATTCATGACCACCGCACGGCTTACCGATGCAGTAAAGCCGAGCATTGCCGCAAAGAAAATCATCACCGGAATGCTGAGCAGCCCCGCCAGATACCTGCGCCGACGGCATAGAAACATAATAATGCCGACAATCAGCGAAACGTGCATACCGGACACCGCAACCACATGAGAAATACCCGTAACGGACAGCTCATTTCTCACGCTGTAGCTCAAGCCGCTGCGGTCTCCCGTTAAAAGCGCTTTAGCGAAGCCGGAAACGTCATCCGGAAATATGCGCTCAATCCGTTCTCTGGTAATCTGCGCACTGTAGGCAGGAATACAGCTTATCGGAAGAGACTCTGCTTTGGTGATTTTCAACTCTCCGCGCTGAAATCCGAGCAAGGAGATTCCAACGGACTGAAAATACAGGTTATCTTCTTCTCCGCTTCCTTCCGAAACATCGATGATATCGGCACATACTTCCACACTGTCCCCGATTGCAAGCTCATCCGGCGCACAGTCGAGGTAGAGCATGATCTTTCCGCCTTCGATTTTGGCGGCTGTCTTGCAGCCGTATTTCGTCGCATTGGGTGTCTGCATTACCGTTGCCGTGATTGTCCGATCAAAGCCGCAAAGGCTGCGCAGCGGCGTGATTTTCAGTTGTTCATAGCCCCAGCTCCAAAGCAAGCCGATTGCCACGCCGATTGCAAAAATGCGGATTCGTTCTGCCTTGTCGATTTTTTTGGCATACAGAAAGATCGCTGCGATTATCAGCACTCCGGCAATGCTCAGCGCTGCCGCTGTCGGAAGCAGCCAGATATACGCTGCCGTCGCCGCCGCAAATGAAAAAGCAAAAATTGCCAGCTTTCGCATACCGCTGCCTCCTCTCTTTTAAAAAAGGGACGGGAGAGTCCCCGTCCCTCAGACTGTTGATAAAGCTCCAAACCGTCAAAATGATATTTCTCAACAGTCTGTCCGGCCATCGAGAAAGCCACTGAAAAGTTCCGTCGTCCGTCGGAGTTGCAAGCGGCAGATGGAAATTAGTTGAAGCTTCCGAGCTGTTTGCCGCCCAAGACATGAAAATGCAGATGCTTTACCGTCTGTCCGGCATCTTCACCGCAGTTGGTAACAACGCGGTAGCCGTCAGAAAAGTTCAGTTGTGCCGTCAGTTTTGCGATCACGGCGAAAATATGACCCACAACGGCGGCATTATTTGCATCAATTTTGTTTGCACCCGTTAAATGCTCCTTGGGAATTACAAGAAAATGCTGCGGAGCAAGCGGCTGAATGTCATAGAATGCAAGGCACAGTTCGTCCTCATACAGCTTTTTGGAAGGAATTTCTCCGGCAATAATTTTACAGAAAATGCAATCGTTCATAGCTGCTCCTCCTTATTTCGCGTTGGCCGCGACAAAATCATCAACGCAGGCAAGCGCATCATCCAGCTTGTTCAGATCCTTGCCGCCGCCCATTGCGGAATCGGGCTTGCCGCCGCCGCTGCCGCCGCAGATGCCGCAAACCTCTTTCACAAGCATACCGGCTTTTATGCCTCTGGCAACCGCGTTCTTGCCGCAAACTGCCAAAATGGTAATCTTTTCCCCCTGCACACTTGCCAAAACGGCAACCACATCATCTTCTCTGTCACGAAGCTGATCGCCCATCTTACGCAGGTCATTTGCAGCCAGATCGTTCCGCATTGCCGTCAAGACCTTTAAACCGTTGACACTCTTCGCAGAGAAAAGAATGTGATCGATATCGCCGCCAAGCATTTTGTCCTTCATGCGGCCGATCTCCTGCTTGAGCTCTTTGACCTCGTTCATTACGCCGTGCGCACGATTCAAAACTTCCTTCGGTGTCGTTTTAAGCTCATCCGCAACGGTCAAAATCGTACGGCTGAAGCTCTCCATCTGTTCCAGAACCTTTTTGCCGGTATACGCTTCAATACGGCGAACGCCGGAAGCGACAGAGGCTTCGGAAGAAACGCGGAACGGGCCAACCTTTGCCGTGTTATCCAGATGCGTGCCGCCGCAGAATTCCAGAGAATCTTCTCCCATTTTTACCACGCGGACGGTATCGCCGTATTTTTCGCCGAATAACGCCGTGGCACCCAGCTTCTTGGCTTCCTCAATCGGCAGAACGAGCGTGTCAACCTGATTGCCTTCGAGCACCATATTCATAACTTCATCACAAATTTTCAGCATTTCATCGGCAGAAACGGCAGAAAAATGTGTAAAATCAAAGCGCAGATGATCCGGCTCCACCAGAGAGCCCGCCTGATGGCAATGCTCACCCAGCACACGCGTCAAAGCTGTCTGGAGCAAATGGGTTGCCGTATGAGCGCGGCAGATGCCTTTTCTTCGTTCGGCATCAACAGTTGCCGTTACGGTATCGCCCAGCGAAACCGTTCCGCAAACGACCTTGCCGTAATGCATATATTTTCCGCCCTTGTTCTTCTGAACATCGGTGACGGTAAATTCCATACCGTCTGCGGTAATCGTGCCTTGATCGCCGACCTGTCCGCCCATTTCGGCATACATCGGTGTCTGATCGAGAACAAGGATTGCATCCATGCCCTCGGAAACGGAGCCGCAAAGCTCCTCGTTGGAAATAATCGCAACAACCTTGCCCTCCGCAGAGAGCTTTTCGTAGCCGACGAACTTGGATTCCGGCACTTCCTTGCCGAATTCTATGCCTGCCCAACCAAGATCCCCAAGCGCCTTGCGGGCTTCTCTTGCACGGATCTTCTGTTCCTGCATCTGCTTTTTGAATTCTTCCTCATCGACGCTCATGCCGACTTCCTCGACCATTTCGATTGTCAGGTCAATCGGGAAGCCGTAGGTGTCATAGAGCTTGAAGGCATCCGCGCCGGAGAAGACCGTCTCACCCTTTGCCTTATGGCCTTCCAGCATATCGGCAAAAATCTTCATGCCGCCGTCAATCGTCTTGCAGAAGTTCTCCTCTTCTGTCTTGATGACACGGGTGATATAGGACTGCTTTTCGCGCAGTTCGGGATACTGGCACTCGTTTTCATGCACCACCGTATCGACAACATCGAACAGGAACGGCTGATTGACACCCAGCAGCTTTCCGTGACGAGCTGCACGGCGGAGCAGTCTGCGAAGGACATAGCCGCGTCCTTCGTTGGAGGGCAAAACGCCGTCACAGATCAGGAAGGTCGCAGAGCGGATATGATCCGTGATCACGCGCAGGGAAACGTCCATCTTGTGGCTCTTTCCATAGGAGGCTCCCGTCAGTTCGGTCACTCGGTGCGTAATATTCATCACGGTATCCACATCGAACAGGGAATCCACGTCCTGGCAGACAACGGCCAGACGCT
>JAEDKB010000074.1 GCA_016296045.1 Oscillospiraceae bacterium | reverse complement strand
TGAGCGAAAGCGAAGGATCTTCGCACCTTCGATAGAGAAAGGATTCTTCGTCACTGCGTTCCTCAGAATGACATATGTGGGAGCTGCTTCGGGAAGAATCCAAGATTTCTGTCAGATATTCGTATAAAACTATTTTTGTTGCACGATTTAACGCAATTCCGTTTCTGAACGCGCCCTCGGTTGAAGGGCGCTTTTTTTGCGCTGAAAATTTTATTTTTTGAGGTGAATCGTATGAATCCGAATCTTCCTTCGGAAAAACGCCGCTTTGCAGCCGCCTATCTTCGCTGCTTTGACGCGGAAGCCGCCGCTCAGACCATCGGACGGTCTGACGGAATCCGGATGCTGACAACGTCTGCCGTGCAGCGTGAGCTGGAGCTGCAGCGCGGTCAGTGCGATATCTGCCGTGCCGATATTGTTCGGCGGCTGGCACAGCTTGCCTTTGGGCGCGCAAACGACTGTGTAAAGCTGGTCTTGCAGGAGGCACCGGAGGTGGACGCGCTCGATCTGAGTCTGCTCTCCGAGGTCAAGCGCAATGACAAGGGCACGGTGGAGGTCAAGCTGATCGACCGCATCCGCGCTTTGGAGCAGCTCATGACGCTCGGCACGCAAAGTACGGATTGCGCTGAGGCATTTTTCGCCGCAGCCGAGGACGTGGAGGCAGATTGAAGTTTTCCAGACAGCAGCGCATCGTTCTGAACTGGTGGCGTCCGGGCAATCCGAATTGCAAAAAAGAAGCCATTATCTGTGACGGCGCGGTACGTTCGGGTAAGACGCTGTGCATGGGTCTGAGCTTTTTCCTCTGGGCCTGCTCTCAGTTTCAAAATGCCCGTTTCGGTGTCTGCGGAAAAACGATTGCCTCTCTGCGAAGAAATGTGCTTTCCGAGCTTCTTCCGAAGCTGCAGGCTATTGGCTTCAGTGTCACGGAAAAGCGGACGGAAAATCTTGTTCGCGTCACCTATCACGGACACACAAACGATTTTTACGTTTTCGGCGGACGCGACGAAAGCTCCTCTTCACTGATCCAGGGCATTACCTTTGCCGGCATTTTGCTCGATGAGGTTGCTCTGATGCCGCGCTCCTTTGTGGAGCAGGCGTGTGCCCGCTGCTCCGTGACCGGTTCCCGTCTGTGGTTCAACTGCAATCCCGAAGGTCCGCACCACTGGTTTTACAATGAGTGGATCCTTGGGGCAGAACAGAGAAACTGCCTGTATCTGCACTTTACCATGCAGGACAATCCCTCCCTGTCGCCCCAGATCCGTCAGCGCTATGCAAGGCTCTATTCGGGCGTATTCTACCGCCGTTTTGTGCTCGGGCAGTGGGTCGCTGCCGAAGGCCGCGTATATGACTTTTTTGATGCAACCAACGCGCCGCCCGTTCCAAAAGGCGATTTCTCACAATGGTACATCTCCTGCGACTACGGAACGGTCAATCCCGCCTCGTTCGGTCTGTGGGGGCTGCAAAACGGCGTTTGGTACCGCGTGAAGGAGTTTTATTTTGATTCGCGGCGCGAAATGCGGCAGATGACCGACGCCGAATACGCTGACGCGCTGGAGGCGCTGGCCGGAGGCCGCCGCATTACCGCCGTGATCGTCGATCCTTCCGCCGCCAGCTTCATTGAGCTTCTGCGGCGGCGCGGTTGGAATGTAAAAAAGGCGGACAACGATGTGCTTTCCGGCATACGGCGCACCTCCGATCTGCTGAAAAGCGGAAAAATCGTCATCTGCGACACCTGCACGGACTGCCTGCGCGAAAGCGAGCAATATGTCTGGGATCTGAAGGCGGGAAAAGACGCCGTGAAAAAGGAGCACGATCACGCGATGGACGATATGCGCTATTTTGCCGCCACCGTGCTGAGCAAATCGGAAGCACCCGTTGCCGTCCGCGCCGTGGCGCGTTAAAGCAGAATTGCTACATTGTTTTCGGATACGACGCATTGCGTTTTATCAAGTTTTCGGAAAGGAGGTTTGTTTTTGAAGTTTAAGAAGAATTCACACGTCCCGACCGCCGCCGCTGCCACACAGCTCAGAAGCGGTCAGGGACATCCCTTCGGTTCTCTGAAATCCTATATCCCTCTGGGCGGTACAGAGCACCGTCTGTACCAGTCCATGCGTGAGGCGCTGCCGGTGCTGGATGCCGCAATCTCCAAGCTCGTCCGTCTGACCGGCGGCTTTACCGTGGAGTGTGCGCAGAAAAAAGCAGAACTGGCAGAGTTCCTGCGCACCGTTCCCTGCGGCAGAGGTCAGCGCGGCATCCACAGCTTTTTGTCGGCATATCTGGACAGCCTGCTGCTTTACGGACGCGCCATCGGTGAAATGGTTGTTTCCAATCGGAATCTTGTCGCTGTCTGCTGGGGCGATGTGACCGAGATCCAGATTGAAGAGGGTGCAAGCCCTCTGGAAATCACCATCTGCGCACCGGACGAAAACGGCTGTATGCGTCCGCTTCCTTATCAGCAGCTTCTCCTTTTGACGACACTGAATCCCGAACCGGCAAATCCTTACGGCGTCTCGCTTCTGCGCAGCATGCCCTTCCTGACGGATATTCTGCTGAAAATCTACAACACAATCGGCGTTAACTGGGAGCGCGCCGGCAACGTCCGCTATGCCGTTGTCTGCAAGCCGTCCGGCGACAGCTTTGAGCGCTCCGCCGCAGCAAGCCACGCCGAAGTCATCGCGAACGAATGGTCGGCTGCCATGCAGGACAGCAAAAACGGCATCGTCCGGGATTTCGTTGCCGTTGGAGATGTTTCCGTAAAGGTCATCGGCTCGGATGGACCGATCCTGGATTCGGAAATCCCCGTGCGCCAGCTTTTAGAGCAGCTTGTCGCCAAAACCGGTCTGCCGCCGTTTCTGCTCGGTCTGAACTGGACCAGCACGGAGCGCATGAGTCAGCAGCAGGCCGATCTGCTTACCAGTGAGCTGTGGGCAATCCGCAGAGCCGTGGAGCCCGCACTTGAACGCATCTGTGAGCTTTGGCTGCGACTGAACGGCTGCGCCTGCGCTCCGAAAATTATCTGGGATGAAATCAGCTTGCAGGATCTGGTGGATGAGGCAGAAGCCGCCTATCTCCGCGCCCAGACCGCTCAGCTGGAAAATCCAAAGTCCAATGATTCACAAGGAGTGATCGCTTGAATATCCAAAAAGCCGCGGCTGTCGTTTCCAGCGGTACGCCCGATGAACAGCAGCTTGCCAAAATCAATCTCTATTCCAAAACACCGCTCACCCCCGAGGAGGTCTACTGCTTCAGCGTTCGGCTGTGCGACGATCAGCCCGATCGGGATCATGAGCGCTTTGACACCGCCGCTTTGCCGATCCTGGCAGAGTTGTTCCGCGGCAAAACGGGAATCGCAGACCACGATTGGTCAACAGAACGCCAAATTGCCCGTATTTTTGACACGGAAGTCCTCTGTGAGGGCGGCGTGAGCTATATCCGTGCGTCTTGCTATATGCTTCGCACGGAAAAAAACGCCGAACTGATTCGTGAGATCGAGGGCGGCATCAAAAAGGAGGTATCCGTCGGCTGTTCGGTCGCCAACACCGTATGCTCCGTCTGCGGCCTTCCCTACGGCTCGTGTGAGCACCGCAAGGGGATGGTCTATGACGGCAAAGCCTGCATTGCGGTTCTGTGCGACCCGGTCGATGCCTACGAATTCTCCTTTGTTGCCGTCCCCGCGCAGAAGGAGGCCGGCGTAATGAAAAAAGCGGAAGGAGGTGTGTTTATGACGTTGGACGAGCTGGTTGCCAAATCCGGCACACCTGCACTTTGCGACAGTCTGAAAGCACTGGAGCGTGACGCGCAATTCGGCAGGCAGTGCAGGGAAAACATGGTAAACGAGGCCGTTTCCATCGGTCTTCTGCTCGACTTCGGCGCAACGGAACAAACGCTGAAAAAGGCTTTTTCCGCGCTGGATGACGAGGAGCTGACTGCGCTTACCAAGGCAATGACAAAAAAGGCTGCCGCACTCTTTCCGCCCGATGCACAGCTTCCTGCCGCAAAGGGCACACAGAACGCACTTGACACAGCCTACATTATTTAAACGGAGGTAATTTTATTATGGCAATTTCTTTTGATTCCATCGGTCAGGAATGTGTGACCGTCCAGAGCAGCAGCATTTCCGCAGGCACTCCCTGCAAATTCAGCGCAAACGGTTTCGTTTCTGCGTGCAGTGACGGCGACGCATTCCACGGCGTTGCAATCAAGCACGCAAGCGGCCTGACTACGCTTGCCGTACACGGCTTTGTTACGCTTCCTTACAGCGGGGCTGCTCCCACGGTCGGCTATTGTGCGCTTGCCGCAGCACTCTCCGGCAAGGTCAAAACGCTTGACGGTGCAAAGGAATACCTTGTTGTGGACGTTAATTCTGCCGATTCCACCGTCACATTTCTTCTGTAATTCATAAAGGAGGTCTATCCAATGGCATTTGATAACATTCGTCTGGAAAAAGGTATGTACCGCGAAAGCGGCAAGAGCTTTTCGCAGGTTCTGGAATCGCTTGACCCGTCTGAGGCTTACAAGGGCACCGCTTTGGAAGGCACCGATGCTTTCCAGCGTCAGCTCAAGCGTTTCGGCATCCGTGCCCGCGGTGCAGGCTCCGATCCCGTGGAAAAATTCTTTACCACCTTTGAGTCTGCCGTCCTGTTTCCGGAATTCATCGCCCGCGTCGTCCGTCAGGGCATTGATGAGGGCAACATCCTTCCCTCCATCGTTGCGACCGTCACCAACATTGACGCAATGGATTACCGCAGCATCTATTCCGTTCCCACGGAAAGCGAAAAGGAGCTCAAAGACGTCGGCGAGGGCGCTACCATTCCTGCCACCACGATCCGCAGCAAGGAAAATCTGATCAATCTGCACAAGCGCGGCAGAATGCTCGTAGCCTCTTATGAGGCTCTGCGTTTCCAGAAGCTCGATATGTTCTCCGTTATGCTGCGCCAGATCGGTTCCTACATCAACAAGATGCACCTTGCCGATGCCGTCTGCGTCATCAAGGACGGCGACGGAAACGACAATTCCGCCCAGTTCTTTGACATCGGCTCCGCCCCTATTTCCGGCACCGAAGGCACACTGACATACGATCAGCTCGTTGAGTTCTGGGCGCAGTTCCATCCGTACGAGATGAACACCATGCTCGTCAATTCCAATACCATGGCAAAGATGCTCAAGCTCCCTGAGCTGCAAAATCCGATGACCGGACTGAACTTCCAGGGCACCGGCAAGTTTGAAACGCCGCTCGGCGCACAGCTTTTGCAGGCTTCCACCGTGTCGGACGACTGCATCATTGCCTTTGACCGCCGCTATACGCTGGAAATGGTACAGGCCGGTGACGTGCTTGTTGAGTATGACAAGCTCATCGACCGTCAGCTTGAACGCGCCGCCATCACTTCCATCTGCGGCTTCAGCAAAATCTGCACGGATGCCGCCAAGGTTCTGAATATCTGATGAACTACTGTGTCGATATTCGGAATTACTGCCTGGATCTGCTCGGAGCGCAGGATGAAACGCATATGGAATGGCTTTCTGCCATCTGCGCCGCTGCCGAGCAGGAGCTTCGTGCCAGACTGCGTTCTGAGGTCGATGTAAGCGATATTTCCGAAACTTTTATCATTGCCGGCTCCCTGCTCTCCATTTCCATGATGCGGCAGCTGGACGATCCCGGACTTGCTGATTTTACAGCGGCCACCGTGAAACTCACCTTTTCAGAGGATCGCTCTCAGCTCGCGCAGGCTGCCTACCGCATGATTGAGCCCTGGTGCACCGATGCGTTTGCTTTTCGCGGGGTGAGCTCATGAAAGCAATCATCGAGCGCCTGATCCGTCAGTACGGCAATGACGTTTATATCGCCTCAAACGGTGCCGTTGCGCCCGGCAGATTGTTTTTACAGCTCGTGGCCTCCAAAAGCTGGCAGAATATGGAGCGAATGATTCCGACAGGCGGCAGCGTTTTAAGAGGTCAGTTCCTTTTTATCGCGACTGTCGATACCCCTGCCCGTGGTTCTGACCTCATCATTATGGGGGAGCGTAAATATGTTATCCGTCGGGCAGACACCGTGACCTTTCAGGGAGAAGATCTGTTCGTCTGGGGACTGTGCGTAGAGGGAGGCGTTGACGATCCATGGGCGACATAGTTTCGCAAGTACGCCAGATTCTGTCTGACGCAGGTATGCACGCCGTCAACGCCTTCCCCAAATACCGTCTGCCGCAGCTGCTCAGCCCGATGATCGCCGTAGGACAGGCGGAAATCACGTCTCTGCCCTGTGCCTTTTCCGCCTTTCTCGGACTGTGCTCCGATCAACCGGTTTTCGGATCGGAAATAGAATTTATCATTCAGCTCGATGTTTATTCGCCTCAGCGCAGCGGCGGCAATCTCTGCGCAGAGGCAGCGCGTTCCGCCCTTACGGCAGTTTCCACAGGTCTGTCCTCCTGCACACTGAAAAGTATTCAAGTCAGCCCTGTCCGCTATGATGAGAATATCGACTTCTTCCGCAGCAGCCTCCGTCTGACCTTCGGCACTCTGCTTTATCAGTCTGAATCCTGAGGAGATTATCATGTCTTATTCCATGACACCCATTGCTCCGGTGCAGGAGCTTTCCATCAATTCCGTTCGGCTCGGTGCGGTCCGCTCCTTCTCGGAGCAGACCGTCGGCGTGCCGATTCCCGTCCACGCCATCGGTCAGAGCCTTCCGATAGGCGTTGTCCGAAGCGTGGCGCATTATGAGGTTCGTGTTTCCAGACTCTTGACCGATAAACGTGTTTTTTCCGAAACACTTTCGCCGCATCAGCTTCACGGTTTTACCCTGTTGATCTCAGGCGGCGGCAGACAGATCTGCTTTGCCGGATGCGAGTTTATTTCTCTTTCCGTGCGCTACGAGCTCGGCGTCGGTACGGTCGAAGAAGCGGTCATTTACGCCGCAGCGCGCAGCGAACTATCCTGACGAAAGGGGTGAAACAATGGCTGCTGCCATGCAATTTCGCACATTCGTCTGGCCCAACAATCCGGAAAAGCTGAAAATCACCTTCCATCGTGAAACGGAAGTGGAACCGCATAACGGTCTGTGGACGGTCAGCAATATTGCACGAATGGCGCGTGTTTTCAGCGGTGAGGGAATCTTTTTCGGCGAAAACGCCTATTCTACGTTTTCCTCGCTTGCAGTGATGTTCTACGACGGCAAATCCGGAGAACTCAAGCTTCCCAGTTGGTCCAGCGCAACTGCGCTGCTGACCGATCTCACCGTCTTGGAAGAGCCGGCGGAAAACTTCCTGCGCTACAGCTTCAGCTTCCTGGAAATCCCTTAACAGAAAAAGGCGGCGCCTGTCCGATGCGGACAGGCGCCGTTCAGCGTGCCGAAGAAACCTTTTCGGCACGCTGAGAGGCTGTTGAGAAAGGCACAAAGACAAGCAACTCACACGCGTCGGCGTACACAAGTACGGTAGCGTGTGAGTTGCGCAGTAAGTCAAAATGCTTGCGAAGCAAGCGTTTCCCGGCAGTTTCGTATTTGAAAAGACCCCATCGTCCGATATGCCGCAGCCAATGCGTTGCACAAAA
>JAEDKB010000073.1 GCA_016296045.1 Oscillospiraceae bacterium | reverse complement strand
TTATAGCAGCAAATCAGCATAATGATAATTGTGACCCAAAACAACAAGTTGCCAATTGACCGCTCTGTCAATTTTTGATTTAATCGACGCCCGAAGATTCCACCAGCTACGCCGCAGAATAACATCACGGCCGTTTCAGGAAATGGCAAACTTGGGATTTTTTGACGACACGCGGCATACATCAAATTTGCTGCTTGGGCAATTAGTATAATAAAAAGTGAATTCTGTGCAGCTTCTTTTTTCTGCATAGAGAAAAAGTAGTACAAAACAACCAGATTGAGCGGGCCTCCGCCGATCCCTAAAAAGGAAGAACAAACGCCCAGAGCGAACCCAATCACAAGACAGATATAGCTGCGGGTAAGATGAAGCGTCTGCACCTTACTCTCGTTCCGCATATACAACAGTGTGACTGCAAGAATAGCGAACAGTGCAACTGCCTGGATTGCTCCCACAAGATTTGGCTGTCCCATCTGCGATGAAATGTAGCTTAGTAATGCGCCCCCAATGATTCCTCCGGTTGCGGCACCTACGCCAAGCCAGCCACTGACTTTCCATCTAATATATGACGTTTCTGAAACTAGAATTCTGCAGATACTGCAGGCAGCCATAGCAAGAACTGTACAGCCGCACATGAGGCTGATGGTCGCTGCGGAATAGATCTGAAACGCATCCAGAGTGGGTTTTATAATGACTCCACCGCCAATACCGCAAATGCTTCCTATCACGGATGCAAAAAAACTGACGAGGCCAAACGTTATGTACACCATCGATTCCTCGTTTTCCCATTCCTCAATTAAGGCAGTACACGCTCTGTAAAACGTGTACGATGTCCGTCAAGCGCGCGTACAAACCCCTCAGCATATTTCACGCCGGCCTGCATACCGCGATAGGATGAGGTTAGTTGGCTGTTTCTAAAGAATCGTGACGTGTCTCCCTCCATGGAGGCATAGTTGTCCGCCATCCACTGTTTTTGGCTCTCCATACAGTTGAGCATCTTCATCTTTGTCTCAAAAAAGTCGGTAATATCGACATAGTCCGTGGGGACAAAGCCAAGACCACAAGAAGGTTCAAAATACCATATGGAGGGAATTGTTTGACAGGGCGGCTCTTCAGTCTTCAAATGTGCGATAGGGATCATAACTGCCACATCATTGACAATTTTACTTGTCAGTTCATGATCGGGATTATAGTCCTTTGGATTGTGCGTCAGTATTACATCAGCTTTGCAATGCCGGATCAGATTGATGAACGCCATGCGTACTGAGCGGTCTTCAAAGAACATCTCATCGTCGTAGTCCAGACAGATGTATTCCGCGCCGATGATCGCGGCAGATTTAGCTGCCTCAGCCTTGCGGATGCGAGCAATCTCCTCCATCGTGTGATGTGCTGAACCGATGTTGCCATTTGTTGCCGTAGCGATGAACACCTTGTGCCCCAGAGACGCATACTTAGCCAGCGTTCCTCCACACATGTTTTCTACATCATCCGGGTGTGCGCCAATTGCCAGTACGTTCATACTTTGCCTCCCTCTTGAATTGCGCCCCATTTGATCCGGGGCCCGTTTCAGTATTACCTGCCGATCAATTCTGTCTCACGCAGAACAGCTTCTGTAATCGCCATCCTCCCGAGAATATTCGGATGCACGCCATCCAGCGAAATCAATTCTGGTTCAATGCCATCAGAAAGAAGTTTCTCCATTACGTTTTGCAAATCAATAACAGGCAGATGGAATTGTTGACCAAGTGTTTTTACCCCTTGCATATATGGAAGCAGTTCCTGATACATCGCCGCATTTGTTTGATTCGGAATTATATATGGCGTCATCAGGCAGATTTGCCGCACCGCCGGAACCGTTCGGCAGAGAAGCTGATCATAGAGCTTCAGATATTCTTCAGCAAGAGACGTCGAAGCAAGGTCTCCTTCGCATCCATACCGGATCCAAACGTCGTTGACGCCGATCAGGATGAACAGCACATCGGGCTGAAAAGACAATACATCAGTTTGCCATCGGTCTGCCATTAATCGAATGGTGTTGCCGCTTACGCCCATATTGATGACATCCAGTGCAAGATCCGGCCGTTTCAGCTTAACCCATGCGTGAAACATGGCAACGTACCCGAGGCCAAGGCCTCCGCCCGTTCCAACCGGACGCCGCCGCATGCAATCTGTTATGGAGTCACCGACAAACAGGACTTTGTCGTGCTGTAGTATCTTCATTGCAAGCACCTAGCCTCCGAGCATGTTTTTGCGTAGGGGTTGCGGCTTCCGATAAGGAAAACTGTCTGCCTTTTTTTCATCAAAGGTAATGCCCAGCCCTGGTTCATCTGAAACAATAAAGCATCCGTCTGCGTGAGTGAACGAGGCGTCAAACAGCTCTGAAACAACACCCGACTCCTCACAGTGGTGTTCCATTGTTAGAATATTGTGCTCACTTGCCATGACATGCAGCGTTGCCGCGGTTGAGATGGGACTTGTCATGTTGTGCGGTGAGAATTGACAGTTGAATGCTTCGACAAGCGACGCAGCTCGTTTCAAGCCCGAAATACCACCGATATATTTAACGTCGCTCATATAGACATCCAGCGCTTTTTGTTCCAGCATGGGAAGATACTGAGAAAGCGATGTCTGCATTTCGCATCCTGCAATTCTTTGATGAATTGCGTGCCGCAGGCGTGAGAGCTGTGTTGCATCTGTCTCTGGCAGAGGAGCCTCTATCCAAAATAGACGGTATGCCTGCAGCGCCTCAGCAACTTTCAGCGCAGTAGAATATTCAAACCGCCAGTGACAATCTACGCTGAGTTCCGCTTCGTTGCCGATTGTTTCGCGGATGGCTTTAATTCTCTGGAAGCCCCGAGATAAAAGTGTCTCGCTGCCGATTGGCTCACGCCAGAAATATTCGTCAAACGGTGCGCACTTAAATGCGCGGTCTCCGCCAGCCATGAGTGTTTCCGTCATTTTGGCAAAATCATCCGGCGTCCGTCCCTTTAACGAGCGATTGAAGCTGACATAGGTGGGGACTCGCCTGTGCTGCAAGCCTCCCAACAGCTGGTATATGGGCAGGCCAACCGCCTTCGCTTTTAAATCCCACAGTGCAATGTTCAGACCAGACACTGCAGCTGCGCCCACCATGCCGTCGGCATTATCAGCCAGCTCCACACTGCAATCCAGAACATTTTTTCCGATGATGCGTTCAGCAATCGCTTCAATCGCCTGCTTTACCTTAAATTCCATCGTATCCAAGGTTGCATCACCGTAACCGCACACACCCTCATCCGTGTGAAGAATAACAATGATCCAATTGGTGTAGATGGATACATTCACTATTTTTACAACAACATCTTTAATTCTCACTGCAATACCTCACCCTTTTACACTGCCTGAGACCATACCGGAAACAATGTTTTTCTGTTGGAACAGATACAAAATGAAGACCGGGAGGGATGTTAGAACGACACAGCCAAAGATATAATTCCACTGCATGTCATAATAACCAACAAAATTGTATATCATCAGAGGCATGGTCCACATTTCCGTTTTATTCAGGAAATAGAGTGTCACGTCAGCGTTGTTCCACACAAACATGAAGATCATCAGCATATTTGTGACGGTTACCGGCTTCAGCAGCGGCAGAATGATTCTTATAAACATCTGGAACGGAGTGCATCCGTCAATCAGGGCGGCTTCATCCAGATCCTTCGGAATGGACTTCATAAACCCGACATAAATAAACGTGGCGAATGGGATTTGCAATCCAATTAACACCAAAATGACACCCAAACGACTATTGAGCAGGTGCAAAACCTTTAATAGCTGAAAGGTCGTTACAAGACAGATTGGCGCCGCAAGGCCAAGTACCGTATAGAGATATACACCAAACGCAAACTTCGTCTTTGCTCGGGCAATATAGAAGCTCAGGAGCGCAGTGACGCAAAGCGTGATTGCAACTGCCGGAACCGTAATGATAACACTATTAATAAAACCAGTAAGAATATTTCCGTGTTCCCATACAACCTTGTAGTTTTCGGCTGCAAACCATTCGCTTGGGAGCTTCAGCTCGAACAGGCCGGCTTCGGCCGTGCTTTTAAAAGAAGTCAGCACAACCAGCGCAAATGGAATCAGAACAAACAAGCTGCAGATCCACAACATACCTTCTGTTATATAGGAAGTGAGACGCTTTTTTGTCTTCCATTTCATTAGTACTCGACCTCCTTTTTGGTCAACATGATCAGCAGCGGTATGGAAATTAGAATAATCGCGACCACCAGAAGCATATTGAATGCGGAGCTGTAACCGTTGAAACCGGCACACATGTACTTATAGGCCAACGTCATGATAACCTCGGAGGAGTTGCCGGGGCCACCCTTAGTCAGGAAGAATATGATCGTGAACATTCTCAGTCCGTAAATGATCGTCAGCATGAAATTGATTGTGATCGACTGCATACACAACGGGAGCGTAACACGGAAAAACTTTTGGATCGCGTTTGCGCCGTCAATGGTAGCGGCTTCTAAGCAGTCGCGTGGAATACTCTGAATGCCGGCAACATAAATTGACATCGAAATACCCGTTGCGCGCCAAACTTCCATAATTACCGCGCTGTAAATGGACAGCTTTGGATCTGCGATCCAGCCCAGTGCAAGACTGTCCAAACCAATTTTACGCAGTGTCAGATTCAGGAAGCCGGTTGATGGGTTTAGAATTGCCTGAAAAATCAGACCGGTTGCAACAATGTTCAAAATTGCCGGTGCATAGAACACGGCGCGCAGGACATTTTTGCTGCGAATTCCGGAGGTGAGAGCAATCGCAAGACTGAATGCAAGAATATTTTTAACCACCGCAGAAACCACCGTAAATACAACAGTGTTCTTGGTTGCGATCGCCAGTTCCGGGTTTTTCAGAACCTCAGCAAATTGTTTCAGACCGATAAATTTAATTTCATCGCTGAACATCGACCAATTCGTAAAGGAATAGTAAAAACCCGCGAGAATTGGAAGGACAAAAAAGACAGAATAGATCAGCAGAGCAGGCATTGCAAACAGTTTCGGATATTTCGTAACGCCATGTGCATTCCCAGCCAGCTTTCTTGTTCGAACATTTATCATTGTGATCACCCGCTTTGCAGAAAAATAATTCAAAAGTGTGTGGAATTTGTTCTTTAAAAACGCTTGCCTGCGTCACACGGAGATCCATGTTCGACAGGCAAGCACATTGTATTCTGATTCTATCCTCGCTGCACCGAGGACTGCCGAAACGTTTACCAACCTGGCAGATTCATGTTCTTTGCAGCAAGCTCAATACGCTTGTCATATTCGGCAAGTGCTTCGTTTCCAGTCTTTGTACCGATCACGAATTCCTGCAGAATGGACTGCCACTCACGATCCTGCCATGCTTGAATCTTCAGGTTGAGGCGCGTAACCGCAAGGCCCTCGTCGATAATCTTGCTGGCATCTGCACTGAACATGCTCTGCTCACACGTCACATCGCTGAAGATATTCATCCCAGGCTCCTTGGCCATGTATTCCGTTTGTACCTCCTGAGATGCAAAGAAATTGAAGAAATCAATGGCCTCTTCCTTGTGTTTGCTGTTTGCATTCACATGCAGACCAACACCGGCCATAATTGGACAGGCGCCACGGTTGTCGCCCAACGGCACCGGCATGACACCGATTCTAATATCGGGGTTTTGCTCTGTGATAAAGCCCAGAATGAAATCGCCGCAGGGATGCATTGCTACCTCGCCATTTGCGAACCGGGACTGCGTCATCTCGTAGGTGTTGGTCAGCGGATCATCGTTGGTATAGCCCAAGTCAATCAGCTGCTGGAACTGATCCATCGCTTCATTCAGCTCTGGTACATCAGCCAGTTTCATTTGATTTGTGTTGAGCTTATCGGCAAGTTCTGCCATGTCCTCTGTTGAATAGATTTTCTCAATGCCAGTAAACATCATCATTGTTAAGTGTGAAAGACCAAAGGTGCTGCCATTTGCGCCCTGAAGATTTACTGGCGTAATTCCAATCGCCTTAATTTTTGCACAGCATTCAAGAAATTCATCCCACGTTTCGGGCAGTTCTGTAATACCGGCCTGCTCAAAGATATCTTTGTTATACATCATTCCATTGATGCCGGGATTCAACACGGGAATGCCGCGTATGGTGCCATCCGTCCAAGTAACGTATGCTTTGCCACCTTCAGAGATCCGTGATACCCAAGGCTGGTCAGACAGGTCTTCAGCCCATTCCTTCGGCCAGAAAATCTCGCATGCCTGCAGATCGTCGGAGCGGTAAAGATCCGGGCCTTCTCCTGCCATCATGCGTGTTTTGAGGATGTTTTGATATTCTGCAGAAGGAAACAACTGAACCTCAACCTTGTTTCCCGTTTTTTCTTCCCAAGCAGCAATTACATCCTTGAAACGATCCGGGTAGTTTTCAGGCGCGCAAAGATATGTAATGGTAACCGGCTCTTTGTTCTGCGTCTTTGTCTCCTCATTGGTGTCAGCACCAGCGGAGACAGCTGAATCCTGCTGCGTGTTGCTTTCAGGTACGCCCGCAGTTTTTGCGCATCCTGAAAGAACAGAAACGAGCAAAATGAGCGCCAAAAAAACAATCGCAAACTTCTTCATTGTGTTTCCTCCTTTTTTTGATTACATATGATGGTTCGACATCATCTGGCTTTATTATAATTATCTGTTCAAAAAAAGTGAAGGGAGTCTTTGTGCAAATGGATTCGTCTATTTTTAACTTTTTTTCAGGAAACTCCGGTATTTTAAGCGAATCCTCTGCCGCATTATTTTGGCGTATTTGACACAATGACGAAGAGAGAATATAATAAAACTAACAACATTTGAGGGTGAGAGACATGAGGACTCTAATTCCATGCAGGCTGGCCGCGATTCTCGACTCTGAACACGATGCGCAAATTGTTCGCTCAATTGCAGAAAAAAACTGCGTTTCTTGCGATTTTTTTGTTAGTTTTGAGAATATGTTATCGGCTTCGGATCTTCAAAATATCGATGTACTGATTTGCGATGTAAGGAAGATGTCTTCGATCGACGATTGCGCCCTGATAAATCGTATGTCCGGATATCGGCATACTACGCGAATCATTCTGCTCAGTAAAACAAGAGGGGTATCCACGGTGATCCAAGCGCTCCGCACGCATGTAGATGATTTTTTACTTGCGCCGCTAAAAAAGGAGACATTGGAGGAATCCCTGCTTCGCCTGATGCGTCAATTAAACGACGATGATGGACGCTGCCTTGCGGAAGCCGTTATGTATCGAAATGCCGAGCTGATCCCGCAGGAACGTTTTTCCGGACAGACTCTTTGCGCGGCTATGATTCAGCTTGGCAACCCGCGTATTCACGACAAAACCTTTCCAGAATACTCTGCGCAGTTCCTTCTGAGAACCGAAGATCTGGATATTGCTGATAAAACACTTCGCTTGGTGCTTTCCAGCCAAGGAACTCATTATTTTTTTCAGGCCAGAAATAAGAACCGCTACGTTTTGGTGTTACGACTCAATGCAAAACAGAACAATTGCCGTGACATGGTAGAACCATT
>JAEDKB010000072.1 GCA_016296045.1 Oscillospiraceae bacterium | reverse complement strand
CGCGAGTTGCTCGGCTTCCGACCTTTTTTAGCAGTCTGCCAGCGTGCCGAAAAGGTTTTTTCGACACGCTGCTATACCCCATGGGGGTATATGATTCTTTGAATCTATATTAGCACATAACAAAGGATTGTCAAGGAAAAAATCTCAGATATCATCCATACCATTGCGTCGTTTCAAAATTGCTCAAAGTCAACGGAATAAATATCGTCCAACGGAATTGCCGTGCCGTCATTCAGAAGCAGTTGCCGCTGCACCGTGTCTATTCGGCGCAGCGCCCCCGAAATTTCATGGTAGCTGCCGCCGTCCTTATACGCATCCGGTCGATAGAAAACAATAAAAACCTCCGGATTATCGAGGATTCGCGCTTGCAGTATGCGTAGCTTTTCATCCAGCACGGCCTTTTCATTTTCATCGAGTTCTATTTTCATGGTTGTCTGCCGTTCTGTCTCCTGCATAGCGGAATCCAGACCCGTTAAAGCCTGAAACGGAGAAAACTGTGCGGCGCGATCCATTCTGGACATTCGCGGGCGTGTTTGAGAAACATGATGCGGCAAATGGAGGATATCCTCATAGGCATTGTTCTGTTTCCACGATTGAGCCATTGTATACCCTCCTATTTTTTATGGCCGCCGATCTGATTATTCCGCTCAATCGTCGTTGCGCCTTCGCACAGATCGGTTCCTTTCAGAATTGCATTTTTCCCAAATCGCCGTTTAATATGCAGCATGGCTTTCTGTCGCCGTTTTTCACGCTCAAGTCTCTGCTCCTGGGCTTTCTGCTCTTCATCGTCGGCAAACAGATCGAGCTGCTCATACGCTTCCTGCGCTGTTGACTGTCCCTCCGGCAAAACGTGATTTGCAGACAGATTTAAGCGCCGGACAAGCAGCGACGGATCGGCAACGCGATCAAAAATCTCCATTGCGGCATCCGTAATCAGCCGTGTAGACGATGTGGAACGCTGCAGCTTTGCCGTTCCATGTGCATGCTTGGGCACATAGCGCCCGTAAAAGTCTTTTATGATTTCCCCGCGATACTGTGCGCGGCGGGCAGGATCGGAAAGGTTTTCAATATCATAGCCGATGGTTACAACAATCTGATCCGCCGTCAGTCCCTTCTCCACCAGATCAAGGGAGAGCAGCTCCGCCATTTCACGCAGAACCAATTTTGCCTTTTCGGACGGATAAGGGCATTTGAGCACCTGTCCTGAGCTGAGGCTGTTGGATTCCGGTCGGTACGCCTTGATATCGGCAATGGTACACGGCTCCCAGCCCCAAGCATGGTCAATCAGCAGCTCCGCATTGACTCCAAACAGCTTATACAGCAAATTTTCGGAATAAAACTCCGACGGATTTCCGACAGAACAACGCGCAATATCGCCCATCGTAAAAAGTCCGTGCGCTTCCAGTTTTTTCGCGTAGCCCCTGCCGACGCGCCAGAAATCGGTCAGCGGACGGTGCGACCAAAGCATCTTACGGTAGCTCATTTCGTCAAGCTCCGCAATTCTGACACCGTTCTGATCCGGCGGAATATGCTTTGCGACGATATCCATTGCGATTTTGCACAGATATAGGTTTGTCCCGATGCCCGCTGTCGCCGTAATGCCTGTTGTATGCAGAACCTCCTGAATGATCCGCATTGCCAGCTCCCGCGCTGTGCAGTGGTAGGTCTTCAGATAGTTTGTCACGTCCATAAAGACTTCATCAATGGAGTAGATATGAATATCCTCCGCAGCGATGTATTTCAGATAGATATTGTAAATATGCGTGCTGCACTCCATATAATGCGCCATCTGCGGCGGTGCTATCAGGTAATCCACCGCCAGTGCCGGCATTTTTTCCAGAATATTCGCATCGGTCGAGCTTCCGACAAATTCATGGTTCGGCGCGAAGCTCCTTCGAAGTGCATTGACCTGCTTCACCTTCTGCACAACCTCAAACAATCTTGCACGTCCCGGAATTCCAAAGGCCTTCAGCGAAGGAGAAACCGCAAGGCAGATCGTTTTATCGGTTCGGGCTGCATCCGCCACAACGAGGTTTGTCGTCAGAGGATCCAGCCCCCGCTCAACACACTCAACCGAGGCATAGAAGGATTTCAAATCGATTGCAATATAAGCACGCTCTGACATCTGCCTTCCCTCCCTTCCATGCTATGAGACAATTATAATTTCCCCGACTTTTTCTGTCAATAGACGCAGATATCGGATTTCATTTGGAAAAAATTGCAATACATGGTTTGATTTGTATTGACAAGCATTTTACTATTAGTGTAGAATATATTTAAACTTTCTTAAAGAGGTATCACCAATGAGACTTGCAGAATCCGAAAGACACATCATGGAACAGCTTTGGGAACACGGCGAAATGCCCGCAAAGGAAATTGCCGCCGCACTGAACAAAAAAATCGGCTGGAGCAAAACCACAACCTATACCATGCTGACCCGCTGCGCAGAAAAAGGCTATATTCATCGTGAAAATCCGAACTTCCGCTGCAGCGCAATACTGACGAAAGAGGAAGTTGCCCGTCAGGAAACAGATGCCCTGATTGAGAAAAACTTCGGCGGCTGCCCCGACCTTTTGGTTGCTGCGCTGATTGACCGAAAAAAACTTTCCAAAAAACAGATGGACGCTCTTTGGAATGCTTTGAACTCTATGGAGGATCAAAAATGACGCTTTTCAGGATGACGTTATCCGGCAGCGTTTTGATCCTGATTGTATCCGCATTCCGTCTTTTGTTTCGTGACAGGGTGCATCGCAGTATTTTCCCCGCGCTTTGGACGCTTATTTCGCTGCGGATGCTTATTCCGTACTTCCTGCCGATTACGTTTTCAGCAAAAGAAACGGTTCCGGAGCTGCTCCAAAAGGCAAACACCATTCGCACGACTGCCGTACACACCGTCTCTGAAGCGGCGGACAAGACGCCCCCTCTATCCCGCGTCTTGCTGATGGTCTGGCTGCTCGGTGCCGTTTTTTTCCTGCTGTTCTTTATCGGGTCACATTTGCGCAACTGCATCCGCTATCGCTTTTCCGTACCGATTCCGAATTGCGGCGGAGAGCTCGGCGGTATGCGCGTGCGAATGCTCGATGGCCTTGCCGGGCCGCTGACCTATGGAATCCTCCGTCCGACTGTACTGCTTCCTGCCACCTTTGATTGGAGCAATACCACCGCGCTGCACCATATTCTGACACACGAATCAATCCACATACGCTGTTTGGATCTTTTGCGAAAAGCAATTATGCTGCTGGTCATCGCCGTTCACTGGTTTAATCCGCTCGCGTGGCTTCTGTTCAAGCTTGCATCGCAGGATATGGAAATACGCTGTGATGCGCTCACCGTCCGTCTGCTTGGGAAAGCTTCTCAAAAAGAGTACGCCCGAACGCTCGTTGACATGGAGCAGCATCGTTTTGATCTGTTGCAGGCGGGTTTTTCCTTCAACCGTACCCTTACGCGCCTGAAAGCACTGTCAAAGGAAAAAGTATCTACCGGCTTCAGCATCGGTATTGCGGCAGTATTATCGGGTGTTTTTGTTCTGTGCTGCCTTTCCCCCTCCTTTTCCGCAGTTGCTTTACCGCCGCAGAACGAGGATTTTCCTGTTGCATCCGTTTCCGAAGAAACCGTTTCTCAGATTGAGCCGGTCATAGCGGAATCCGTTTCCGCGCCGGCGGAAGAGCCTGTTGAACCAACTCCGAATGTCTCCGATTCCCCGTCAGAGACGGACGCTGTTTACTCCTATGAAGAAATCGTGCCGACTTCGGACGCTCCTGCGCCGAATGAGCCGGAGCAGCCGACAGAGCCGGAGCAGTCTTTGGATGATTCTGTGCCGGATGTCAATATACAAATGCCTTATCAACTGCCGGCATCTCCTGAGCCGGAGTATTACTGGCCTTGATATTTTAATAATAACAAAAACTGCAGCAAAGCAGCGCTCAACGTCTGCTTTGCTGCAGTTTTTTATGGATGTCTTATTCTTCGTCCGCCTCGAGCGGAATGAACGAGAAGCTGGTTACATCAAACAGGCCGATATCGGTCAGCTTCACTTCCGGAATGACGGGGAGCGACATAAAGCAAAGTGTCATCAGCGGTTCTACGCTTCCGCTGATACCCAGCGCACTGTATGCCTTTTCGTGCAGCGCAGTCAATTTCTCATCCACCCACTCGCCGCTTCGGTCGCTCATCAGGCCCGCAATCGGCATAGGCATGCTTTCCACAACTTTGCAGTCATTGACCAAAATGATGCCGCCGCCCATTTTTTCAAGTTCCCGAACAGCAAACTCCATTTCATCATCATTTACGCCGGTTACAATGATATTATGCGAGTCGTGCGCAACCGAAAGCGCCACCGCTCCGCGCTTGATGCCGTAACCCTTGAGGAAGCCGCAGGCAACATTCCCCGTCATTTTATGACGCTCTACAACCGCCATCTTGACAATATCCTTTTCGGGATCAAACACGAATTCCCCGTTCTGATCCAGCTTTACGGTATCAACGGATTTCTTGGTTACGACACCGCCCGGCAGGATTTCGACCGTATGTACACGATTGGATTTCAAAGCAACGCGGAACTTTTCCTTGGAAAAGTCCTTCAGATGAACACTGCTTTGGACGGCATCAATACTCTGGCGGCGGAACTCCGGAAGGTATTTTCCGTCTTCTGCCACGAGCTTACCGTTCAGCCAAACCTTGTTTACGCGGAAAGCAGTAAGGTCATCGACCAGAACGACATCCGCACGATAGCCGGGAGCAATCGCCCCCCGGTCATACAGGCGGAAGCATTCTGCCGCGTTGAGCGTTGCCATGCGAATCGCGGTGATCGGATCCAGCCCCTCTTCAACGCACATCCGCAGATGATTGTCGATATGTCCCTCTTCCGAAATGGTTTTAGGCTGACGGTCATCCGAGCACAGGAGGCAGCGGCGGCTGTTCTCCACAGTAACACCCTTTACGAGCTTTCTCAGATCGTGGCAGGCCGAGCCCTGACGAAGTAGAACATACATTCCGAGGGAAATTCGTTCCTCCATATCTTCCACCGTTGCACACTCATGGTCGCCCTGAATTCTCGCAGAAGCGTACGCGGCAAGGTCATAGCCCTTCACTCCGGGAGAATGGCCGTCAATCAGTTTTCCCGCCCGTTTCGCAACCATCAGCTTATCCATCGAATCATCGTCCAGATTGATAATGCCGGGATAGTTCATGAATTCACCAAGTCCGAGAATGTTCTCTCTTGTGATAGGCTCCTCCATTTTTTTCGCGTCAATCGTATCGCCGGCATGCTCAAACGGCGTGGCGGGTACACAGGAAGGCAGCATAAACTTGATATCCAGTGCAGTGTTTTCCGCAGCCGCCATCATATAATCCAAGCCCTGAATGCCGCAGACATTCACAATTTCATGCGGGTCAGCGATGATGGTTCCCGTACCGTGCGGAACGACCAGTCTGCCCAGTTCCTCCGGACTGACATAGGAAGACTCTATATGAATATGGCTGTCAATCAGTCCGGGAAGCGCATAGCGCCCCTGCGCGTCAACGATCTTTTCTCCGTCATATTTTCCGATTCCTGCAATCTGTCCATCGGAAACGGCGATATCGCCCTCAATTATTTTTCCCGCAAAAACATCAACAATTTTACAGTTTTTAATCACCAGATCGGCCTTTCTCCTGCCGCCTGCCGTAGCGATCAACTTCTTCAGTTGTTCCTTTTCCATAAATTCCACCCCCAATAGAAGTCTCTATATATATAAATAGCACAAAAGGAATGATATTTCAAGTCGTATTCCCTTGTTGTTTCCAAATTCATATCTGCATCATGACGCCTTACAGTTAATGATTCTTATTGCGTTTTCCCTTTTCGGACACTTCTCTTTTTGTTATTGCCTTACTTGCTTTGATTGTTTCTTTTCTACTTGCAATCTAACTGTTTTTCTATTATACTGGATTCGTAACCATATGATTCCCGCAGAAGGGTCATTGCTCTTGTCTGTGAGTAAATAAAGCGGTTCGATACCATATTGAGGTTTAACTATGCCAAAGCTTATTGAATGTATCCCGAATTTCAGTGTCAGTGAACAGGTTGATCCGGTTGTTTTTCAGGGGCTGGTTGACACAGCAAACGCTGTTGCCGGCTGCACTCTGCTGAACACCCATACCGACGGCGATCACAACCGCTGCGTCCTTACCGTGATCGGCTCTCCGGATGCAATCGAGGAGGTCGCTTTCCGGTTGTGCAAAAAGGCAACCGAAACGATTGACATGACCAAGCATGTCGGCAAGCATCCGCGCATGGGTGCTACCGATGTCATGCCGTTCGTCCCCATGATGGATGTAACAACAGAGGACTGCGTTGCGCTTTCAAAGCGCGTTGCAAAACGGATTTGGGAGGAATTGAGCGTACCCTCATTCCTTTATGAAGATTCCGCCGTTTGTCCGCAGCACCGCAATCTTGCCGACTGCCGCAGAGGACAGTTTGAGGCAATGCCCGAAAAGCTTTTGCAGCCGGAATGGGCACCCGATTTCGGTGAGCGAAAAATTCATCCCACCGCAGGCATTGTCGCCATCGGCGCAAGAATGCCGCTGATTGCGTATAATGTCAACCTTGATACCTCTGATGTTGAAATCGCAAAAAAGATTGCAAAGGCGATCCGCGGCAGCTCCGGCGGTTTCCGGTATTGCAAGGCAATCGGTTTGCTGCTGGAAGAGCGGAATATCGCTCAGGTTTCCATGAACATGGTAAACTACGAAGGAACGCCGCTGTATTACGCTTTTGAAATGATCCGAGCGCTTGCCGAACGTTACGGCGTGCGCATTTTAAGCAGTGAATTGGTCGGCATGACGCCTGCAAAGGCAATGATCGACTGTGCAGAATACTATCTGAAACTCGAAAACTTTAATGATAAAGATCAGGTTCTGGAATATCACCTGATCGGAATGGAGTAAGCCATGGAATTATCTGAACTGTCCGTCCGCAAGTTTTCCGATCTGCTAGGCTCTGACGCTCCCGCCCCCGGCGGCGGCTCTGCTGCTGCGATTCACGGCGCTCTGGGCGCTGCCCTGGATGCAATGGTTTGCAGCTTGACGGTTGGCCGAAAAAAATACGCGGAAAACGAAGCATTTGCCGCTGAAATGTTTCAAAAATCGACTGATCTGAAAAACAAATTCCTTGCCGCAATGGAAACGGATACCGCTGTTTTCAGCGCATTCAGCGCCACCCTTTCTCTTCCGAAAAACACAGAGGAAGAAAAAGCTGCCCGTATTGCCGCAATGCAGGAGGCTCTGGTGCATTGCACAGAATCTCCGCTGAATATCATGGAGCTTGCTTTTGAAGCGCTGGAGCTGACAAAGCTTCTCATCGGCAAGACCAACCCGACCGCTTCGAGCGATGTCGGCGTTGCCGCTCTCTCCCTGCGCGCCTGTATTCAAAGCGCATGGTTGAACGTCGTAATCAACCTGAACAGCCTGCATGACCAGATTCTGATCGAGCATTTCCGTCAGAAGGGCATTTCACTTTTGGAAAAGGCGCTGCCGCTTGCAGACGAAATTTACGAATCCGTCCTTTCCTCTCTGTAAAAAACGACCTCTCACGCAA
>JAEDKB010000071.1 GCA_016296045.1 Oscillospiraceae bacterium | reverse complement strand
CGCGTCAGTTCGACCGTCTCCCGGCGGCGAATCTCACCGTAATACAGAGCGCCCTCCGGGATGTCGCAGCACAACATTTCCTCCATGCACATGGCCTGGGCGCAGAGCTGCAAAGCGTTGACGGTATCGCCGCGGGGCGAACCGCGCTTGTACTCCACGGGGAAGGGCTGATACAAACCCTCCTGCCCATGAAGGGGCACGCCGGCATCTGACCTGCGGAATTCCACCACATCACAGGCGCCGGAAATGCTCAGCATGGGAGAAAAGACGTGCATATCCCGGGTGATCAGCAGATCGCCACGCCGCTCTTTCGAGCCCGCGTCATGGGCTTTTTGATGCATGATCGCCCCGTCGGCGGTCCTCCCGTTTTCTGCCCATTGGTTTTCGACGTGAATCAGTGTCCACTGCCGACGGCAGAACCTGAAGTGTTGAAGCCCGGAGAGAAGCAGATACTCATCCTCGTTATACTCCATCGATAATCTCAGGCGTCAGACCCGGCAGTTCGTCAACCGTGATCACATAATCGTCCACGCTTTCCGGAAGAGCCGCCGTATCCTTTGCGGCAATATGCACGCTGCGATGCACCTTGGCCGACGAATACTGGCCATCCTTGCAATTATGCTCCCACCAATAGAGCTTTACAACTTCCATGGAGCCTTCCGGCCGTGCTGAGGAAGCGTCATTTACAAAGAGCGTCCGAAGGCATTCTTTCAATGTTTCCGCATCCTCCTGTGAATAACCCGTTTTTTCTGCCAGCTGCACATTGACGGAGCCCTTGATTTTATACAGTCCGAACCGCACGAAATGTTTCATGCCCATCGTATCCGATGCCCGCTTTTCGCCCGGTTCGCCGTTGACACTCTTGGTGATTTGAATGGACTCTACTTCGACCGGTGAGACACTGACCGCCTGATGGACGGAAACAGGCCCACGTACACCGACGGAGACACCGCTCTTGTCGTTGCTCTTAAACGCAAACACCTGTCCAAAGCTGCGCACATCCATCCATTTTTCGCAGGCAGTCTGCGCATAGACATCCTTGTCCTTGATGCCCGCGGTTGACGTCGATGCGCGTTCACTCAAGCTCTTGAAGCCGTCGTCACAGCGATCATCGGACTGCACAAAGATCGCATTGCCCAGATCCTGCATGCGGTTGCGGATCTTCCTCTTGATGCAGACATCCGAGATCTCGCCAATGCCGTTATAGTCCGTTCTGGGACGGTTGCCGTTCAACGGATCGCCATTGCTGTTTGCCTTTGTCACGGATACCAATGCCAAAAAGTCGATTTTGTGATTCAGTACTGCCATTGTTTATGCCTCCTCATTGTATTCTTTGGTTTCATTTTTTGCAAAAAATGCATTTCTCTGAAGTTCATACCCCATTAAGTACAAATCAGACAACGGTCTGTTCAGTTCATTCTCCGGAAATTCGCGCAGAATCCCGAAGATTTCTCCAACCAGACGTTCATAGCGATTTGCCTGCCACGCTTCCACGCGGTTGAGATAGGCCTGATGCAAGTGCCGGTTGATCCGTTCAAACACGAAAAACGGCCGCTGTCGGAACTCCGACATAAATTTGATGGCACTCGTTTGTCTCTGCTCCTGGGTTTTGTAATAGTAATCCGCTTCTGCACGCTCCATCGTGGCCAAAAGCCTGCCGTATTGAAAACTGCGATCCTTTGTGTTCAGTTCCCACGCCATTTCATTACCTCCTTGTTTTGTGTCATATCGATATTTCTGGATTGCAGAACAAGCAGTCTGCATCATTCTTCTCCAAACCGGTTCTTCATACGCCTGCGGTGCGGACGCTCGCCGTGTCAGCGCCTTTACGATATCCGCAGGGAATACGCCGCCGCTTATCTTACAATCCAACAGCCGCTGTAAATGCTGGCGTTGGATTCGGTCATCCGTTTCCAAGAAGTTTCCACGCAGCGTCCCAAACGCGCAGTCCACAATCTGAAGCAAAGTCGGAGCCTGAATTCCGTATTTTCCTGCATACCAGCAGCAATGTGCATCCCAATCGTGCATACGCTCCAAGAAAATTTTGAGCGAGATCTCGTTGTAATAGGTAACCGCGAGGCGGCCGGTCGTTGCGGCATCGAAACTCGCCAGAATCACCGGATCCGTATCTTTCAGCTGATGATCGCTCCGAAAGCTCAGCAGCGTACTTTGCAGCTTGTTCCGATAATCGCTCGGCTTGCGCGCCGCTTCATCCTCCTTGCTTCGCATTGCGCGCATAGGCCTCGGGGTGGTTTTGCCTTCCGGATTCCAGCATAGAAAAATGCGATTTCCCGCAAGTTCCCGCACTCCCTGTTCGGAAGCCAGCCAGCGTATGGCGTTGTGCGCCTTCTGCGAAGCCTCGTAGCTCACCGTGGCTGCCTGCCATTCTTCCGAAAAACGCCCGCGGTAGGTAAATCCACTCTTATCATTGGCTGAAATCAGTTTTGCGTTTCCATTCACGGGAATAATGCCCTTGGGGTGCTGTGAAGCCGTTGGCTCCCATTGTCCGTTCATCATGCACAGGGCGGTTTTCTGTGTTCGGCTCTCGCGATAATACGCAATGAAGGCTTCAAACAAATTTCGGTTCTTCCAACAGCAAGGCTCCTCGCCGTCGATCCCAAGCACACGCCAGCAAACAAGCTGCTTTTCATTTTCTTTCTTATCCGGTTTAAGGATGCCCCCGTCTATGAGTTCATCAAGAATTGTACCGCCTTCCACATAGGTAATAATTACAGGCAGGAAGGGATGCGTATGTGCAGACTCATTCCACTTTTTGAGTGCTGCAAGAAAACATTCGTGTGCTTCTTTGTTCGTACAGGCAACATATTTTAACTGTTCACAAAGCGGATGTGCCGCATGTCCGCTGGTGCGGCCACCGGATTCCTCCGTAACCGGAATTAGAATTTTCGGTTCGTTTTTTTCAACTTTTCGTGCAGCTATGAACTGCCCCTCTGCATTCAATGTGATTTCAATATTTGCGTTTGTCAGAACATGCCCGATCGGCGCGAGCGGATCCCGTCCCGTCCGATATACACCGATCAAACCGAAATTTGCATCATACGTTTCCACCGCTCTTTGTAAAAGTCCCATCATCTCACCTCGCTGAATTCTCGCAGTCCGGAAAAATTGTCCAGGCACTCGCCAAAGGGTTTCATTTCCATGTTGCGGATCGTCTTGTGCTGCGGACACTGTTCCGGCGGTATAAAAGAGATTACGCCATTTTTCATCACCGGGCTCCAGAATCGAACCGTCATTTTGTCTTTTGTATCTTCTGAATATGCTTCGTCTGCATAGGTGATGCCGTGATACATCGGGCCGAAGGTCAGTTCCGGCGTATCGTCGTAGGCGCCTTTCTCTTCTCCGAATACGCAGGGCTCCACATATCCCTGGCATTCTCTGGTGCCTAAATAAATATCGCGGCGACCTCCTTTGCGGATCATCTTTTTTGCAATCTCATGATGCTTGTTTTCGATGCGATCTGCGGCCAGCTCCGGACGGTTCTCATTCCATTCAAAATGTGCGCGAACCTGATAGCGGCAGTCTTTTAGGTAGGTGTAATAGCTTAGATCATTGCCGCCGTAGTATTTGACAGGACGGATTCCCTTTGTCTCCATCTGAATGGGATTCATCACTCTGACCGCGTCAATGACCCAAATGAAGGTCGGCTTCCAGTAGACAGAATGGAGAATCCCCTTGAGCGCCTCGTAGGTCGGTACCTGATAGGTGCATTTTTCGCCTCCAACACGCATGATTGGGTCTGAAAACAGGGCGTAGTCTCCCGTCACCTGAAACTCTACAATATTGTCGTATTTTGTGTTTTTCATTTTACACCTCCCAAAACATTTGCGAATCTGATGACATCGTCAGCCCGACCTCATCATCGTAGAAGCCATCCGCCAGAACCAGCACGCAGTCGTCGCAGACAGAGATCAGCGCATGATTCTTCTCCAATTGCTTCTTTTGATATTGGTATACACTGACGGTATAGTTGCTCATTTCTTTCAGCACAGATGCACGATGGCTCAAATCAAACCGACATCGTTCCGTGCATAGTTCTTCGACAAGCTGCTTGCCCTTGCCATACGGAATCAAAACATCGGTGGTATTCTCGTCAAATACGGAGAAATACTCCCCCGCCATCTTGAATGCCTGCCGCAGGAAGAAGGAGTCTATATTTTCGCATCCCTCGTTTGCATATTTTTCGTTGGCTGCCATCAAATCAAACAATGTGGTCCTTTGCTCGCGGATGTAGCAATCTTGCTCTTCGTCCTCCATATCCCGATACAGCGCTTGATAGTAATACTGAATCGATGCATCAGAAGATAGATCTCCGTCAAACCGCTCCGGTGCGCTTTGAAAAGCGTTCATCAGCGCAATGCTTGCGTCCTTGCCGCGCTGGATGTCCCGCAGCATGCCAAGCTTTTCATCCGAACAGTTCACAATATACACAGGGCGAGGCATTTCTGACTCGCCGTTGCGGTTGCATCGTCCGGCGGCCTGTACAATGCTGTCCATTCCGGCCATCAGGCGAAGAACAGAATCAAATGAGATATCCACGCCCGCCTCAATCACCTGTGTTGCAACGCAAAGCACCTTTTCATGCCGTGAAAGAGCCTCCTGCAATGCCGCAAGCGTATCGCGCCGATGCTGCATACACATCGCCGCAGACAGATGGAAGCTCCGATACGCTGATGATTGCGTTTCTTGCAGCAGATGTGCCGCTTCCTTCTTCTGATTGCACACGACCAGCAGGCTGTCGATAGACTCCATTTGTGCGCGGATCAGCGCCGGAAGCTCGTCCAGACGGTGGGATTCAATTTGCCGGAGTTCCGTTCTGTGAAAGACATCCCAGAGCTTCTTGTTATACGGCACCATCTCCGGAGGTGTGCATCGAATCGGGTGCGCAGCTTGATCAAGACTCGGCTGCGTTGCCGAACACAGCACCACCGTCGCGCAGCATTGTTCACTTAAAAACTGAATCGCAAGATTAAAAAGCGTCAGCAGTTTGGCTGGCACGGTTTGAACCTCATCAATGATTATTATGCTGTCACAGAGCGCCTGAAAGCGCCGGATGGCAGTCGTTTTTCCATCAAACAAGGTATTTAAAAGCTGCACCAACGTCGTGATGATAATCGGCGCGTCCCAGCTTTGCACAAGAAGTTCACGTTCGTCCAGTTCTCCCTGTTCCGGTTTCGCCTGCACGACATTGGAATGGTGTTCCAAAATCAACCTGTCATCGCCAACAAACTCGTGGATAACGCCTGCATTCTGCTCCAGAATGGAAAGCAGCGGTGATGTAAAGATGATCCGCCGCTTGTTGAATTGTTTTGCGTGTGCAAGCGCATACCGCAGTGAGCTGAGCGTTTTTCCGCCGCCCGTAGGCACATTGAGCCGATAAATCCCCGGTTCATGTGCCGCGAATGCGCAACAGATCTCAGAAATTGTATGCCGCGCATCTGCAACCGGCGTATCGCAGGGGAATTGCGCCAATTTCTCCTTCATAAAGGCCAGTCGTTCCTTCCATACGGGAACCATATCCTCCGGCCAAATGTGCGGGCTCGTGCCATTCATAAAAGTAGCGGTGTCACGGCGATCTCCTTCAATCACAGAAGACAGGACCAATCGCGCCAGAAGGCCTACTTCAAATGCGTAGTCTTGGTCATGCGCATAGGTATCATCCAATCGTTTGACGATCCGGTTGATCTCCTTGGATGCTTCTGAGAAGTATTGTTCCATCTCTTCGACCGGTATTTCATTGAAAAAGCCTGCAACAGCCTCTTCGTATGACATATCCTGTTTCTGAGATCGATACTGCATTCCGAGACGCTGCGCCGAATCGACACAATCAAATAAGCCGTGGTGCGCACCGATTGCAAAGGCGATCAGTTCAGACGCAATGATTGACGGCAGCTCGTCATCATTTCGATGGTACTTCTCCATCATATAACGGCATCCCTGGAAGGTGTGGATTACACTGCCTCGCTTACCGCCACCGGCGGCAAGGTATTGCTGAAAATCGCCGGTATATTTGCCCATATCATGAAGCAGACCCGCCAGATATCCCGTTTTTTCAAGCCCAACCGGCCGCAGACATTGTGCCGCACGTTGCGCCGTCCCGATTAGATGATCCCGTACCGATTGCCAAGCAATTTCGCCGTTCGGCATTTCGCATTTATGTGCATAAAAAGTTATCAATATCACCCACCCCCCGATTTCCTGTGTATGTCTCTTCTGTTCTTCCATTGCCATTATACTTTGCCGGCTATCCCATAAACCGGACTTGTCGCCCATCATTTTACATTCGTGCACCGAACAGTATACATGGTAGTGCTGAGGCCGGTCAGGCGGACGATATCCAATTTCAGATTATCAGCACCAAGAGGAAGATTTGCGCTCGCCCGATCAAAGTGCAGATGCTTCCTTTTGCTTTTTCTTCGCACAAGTTGCAAACTGCATTTTACAGTTTGGGTACCGCCGTGTGAAGAAAATTGCAGGTGTCCAGAGGGGAGAATCCCCTCGGCGCCGGGTTTCCAATAGGGGCGCGGAGCATCCCTGTTGGCACACGACTTTGCTCTCACCCCATGCAGCCTGCTGCATGGGGTGAGAGCAAAGTCTGGTGTGTTATACCTTTTGCGACCGCTGACGCGGGAAAGGGGCTGTCATCGTACCTGACAGGCCGTTTCAAGCGGCAGCAGAATGACGAATATTCGCAAGCGCGGGTGGCTTGCGGATGTTCGCTCTTCGGGTGTAGGTGGTGCGGCAAAGCGGAGGTCAGTGATCGAAGCTATGTTGTATCACCGGGGAGCAAAAGGTATATAAAGCCCGCCGCAGCGACATCTCCGCGTCTCGTCATTCTCCGTTCCAGATATACGATGTATATCGCCCGCCGCTGAGCTTTGTAATCTCGCCGTTTTTCAGCATTTCCGCCAGCGCACGCTGCACGGTGATCCGGCTGATGTCCGGGCACTTTTCCAGAATTTCTGCCTTCGTGATTTTTCCGAGATGCTGTTTGATGACCTCCCGCACCCGGTCGGGTTTGGAAAGGCCACGATTGGTCAGCAGCTCGATCCTCGTTTCAAAATCCCGGTACGCCGCCACCAGGATGCCCAGCATATAGATGACAAAGGGCGCGTAGTCATTCGTCCCCTCGTGCCAGTTGAGGGAGCTTTGCTGCAAGACCTGGTAATAGGTTTCCTTGGTATCGGAAATCAGTTTCTCGATACTGATATACTTGCCGACGATATAGCCGGCGCGGTACAGAAGCAGCAGCGTCAGCAGGCGGCTCATGCGGCCGTTGCCGTTGTTGAAGGGATGGATGCAGAGGAAATCCAGAATGAAAATCGGAATCAGCAGCAGCGGGTCCAGTTCGGCGTCCTGCATGGCTTCCTGAAAGGCATCGCACAGCGCGCGGATCGCCCCCGGCGTTTCCCACACGGAAACAGGATGAAAGAGGACGACCCGCTGGCCGTCCGGCAGTTTCTCCGCGATCACGTTATCCGCATTTTTGAAGCTGCCGCCGATGGACTTGCCGCTGTACTTGTACAGATCGCGGTGGAGCTGCAAAATGACAGACGGCTTCGGCGAAATATAGTCGTGACTTTCGTGAATCGTCGCGAGCACATCACGGTATCCGGCGATCTCTTTCTCGCTGCGGGTCTGGGGCATGGTTTTCTCCCGGACAATTTTCTTCA
>JAEDKB010000070.1 GCA_016296045.1 Oscillospiraceae bacterium | reverse complement strand
GCAGCGAGGGTCTTATTATGCGCCAAAACGAGGGTCGGGCGGTTGATTTTTTCAATGACGGATGCCATGGTGAAGGTTTTGCCCGAGCCGGTAACACCGAGTAAGACCTGCTCACGCAGGCCGTTTTTGATGCCTTCGGTCAGCTTTTCAATCGCCTCCGGCTGATCGCCGGTTGCCGTGAATTTTGAATGTAAAATAAACTTGTCCGTCATAGTCCTTCTCACTTCTTTCTGCCAAGGTGCAAGAGCGCGCTGCTACCGATGATTCAACCCGACACAATGATGAAACCGTGCAGCGCAGTTGTCTACACACAGGCGCTGATCGATCTCGTTATGACACATGATCTGTCAGATTTGGGTGACGGCAGCGGTCAGGAGATTTACAAAAGCGGAGCGGTCGATGTCCAACACAACGAAGGTGTTTTTCTCATCAAATTTTTTGTCGCTGTAAAGGTCGGTGACCGTCTTGCCAAAGGTCAACTCGCTCTGCGTTTCTACAAATACACCGGCTTCCTTTCCGGAAAACAGCTCCGGTCTTGCGCAGTATAGCACCGGACAGGCATCGTGGACAGCCCAGCCGCCCTGACCGGCCTCCACATTCTTACGCAGCAGATCGGGGGTTGCGTCACGGAAAAAGCGGCATATCGCGCCCTCGTGCGAGCCGATATTCTTCAGCTCCTGCGCTGTCAGATAGGCCTGTTCTGTCACCTCAAGACCGCACATGACCTTTGGAACAGCGCTGCGGAAAACGATTTGTGCCGCTTCGGGATCGGTGAAGATGTTGAACTCCGCACAGGGCGTGCAATTGCCGTGCGTTGCCGAGCCGCCCATCAACAAAATGCGATGCAGATAATCCGGCAGATCGGGATACTTGCAAAGCGCAATGGCAACATTTGTCAAGGGGCCGAGCGCAATCAGCTCCAGCCTTCCGCCATGCTGTTTCGCCGTCTCATAAATCGCATCCCACGCCGGAAGGCTCTGTGCCTCACGGCTGGGTTTCGGTAATTCCGCACCGCCGAGGCCGTCTGCTCCGTGGAAGGAT
Organism: Oscillospiraceae bacterium; assembly: GCA_016296045.1. Classification (GTDB taxonomy): domain Bacteria; phylum Bacillota; class Clostridia; order Oscillospirales; family Oscillospiraceae; genus JAZOXB01. The sequence goes on along the minus strand of JAEDKB010000070.1, from coordinate 6,750 downwards.
TCACCGGCTTCATAGGGGCGCATCAGTGGATGATCGGCACCCCGAAAAACGGGATAGTCCCGTTTGAGAAGGTCGCAGATCTGCAGCGCGTTCTTTGTTGTCAGTTCCAGCACCGCGTTGCCTGCAACCGTGCTGATACCGACAATGTTCAGTTCCTCCAGCCAATCGGCAAGAACAATCGCCGCAGCATCATCCACACCGGGATCGCAGTCGATCCACACAGGTAGTTTGTTCATTGTTTTCCCTCCCCATAGGTGCTGACAGCCTCAACGAGAAAATCGGCAAAGCCGTCGCGGTCAATACCGAGGTTGACTCTGGCATTGGCAGGTTTACGATCATGACCGATGGTTGCGCCTCGACAGTATTCGCCCTTTGTTTCGACCTCAACACAGAGTTCCTTGGAAATCAGCAGGTCGGGACGAACCAGCGACACGACTGCAACCGGATCATGCAGCGGTGCGCCGGGATATCCCAGCTCACGATGAAACGCATAGAAGAATTCCAGCCAATCGGCAACCACTCCGGCTACCTGATTGCCGACTGCACGAATACGCTCGAAATCAGCAGGGAAAATCAACGCTTTTTCCGTGACATCCAGCCCGCTCATAATGACCGGAACGCCGCTTTCAAACACGATTTTCGCTGCTTCCGGATCCACCAGAATATTAAACTCCGCCGCAGGCGTCCAGTTTCCATGCGCAATTCCGCCGCCCATCAGACTGATCTGACCGATTTTGTTTTTCAGCTCCGGATGTGCCAAAAGAAGCGCGGCAACATTGGTCTGCGGGCCCGTCGAAACAATCGTTACCGGTGCTTCGCTTTCACGCAGCACCTTTGCCATCAGCTCCACCGAACGCATCCGGCTCAGCTCCATCGCAGGCTCCGGCAGCTTCGGGCCGTCCAAACCGCTCTGCCCGTGAACAGAAGGCGCATTCATCGGCTCTGCCAGCAGCGGAGACGGTCTGCCCATTGCAACCGGGCAGTCAATTCCGAGAAGCGTACAGATACGAAGCGCATTATAGGTTGTTTTTTCAATCGTCTGATTGCCGCACACCGAAGTTACGGCACGGATATCCAGCATCGGACTGGCCTTGGCAAGCATCCAGGCAATCGCGTCATCATGACCGGGATCACCGTCAAGAATAACCGGAATTCTGCTCATTGTTTCTCGTCCCCTTTCTTTTGGTACTATTTTATTATATCCTCTGAAGAATGTCAATTCACGTATTGCAATCTGACTTTTTTTGCTGTACAATGGTGCAAAATACAGCACAAGTGCTGCCGGAGTGTGATAGAAAATGAAACAATTCCTTGAAAGGAAGAATATCAGTCTTTCCTGGAGAACCTACTTTGTTACAGCAATGGGCGCTATGGCACAGGGTCTGTTTGCTTCCCTGCTGATCGGCACGATTTTCGCCACCCTGGGTAAATGGTGTCATATCTCCTTTTTGGAGGAAATCGCCTCCTTTGCGCAGAACGGTTATGTTGTCGGCGCGGCAATCGGTGTTGCCGTTGCTTATTCGCTGAAAGCGGAGGGCTTCGTTCTGTTTTCCTGTGCCGTTGTGGGCGCAATCGGCTATTCTTCCGGCGCTGCCGATTACACAGCCGGTCCTGCCGGTGCCTTCCTTGCGGTTTTGGTTGCCTGCGAGTTGGGCAAGCTCGTTTACAAAGAAACAAAGGTTGACCTTCTTGTTACGCCCATTGTGACAATCCTTGCCGGCTATGGCATTTCCCTGCTGCTTTGTCCGCCCGTTGCCTACGGCATGCACTACATCGGCGAATTCATCAATACCGCCACAGAGCTTCAGCCGCTTTTGATGGGTATCATTGTATCGGTCGTCGTTGGTGTCCTGCTCACCCTGCCTGTCAGCTCCGCTGCCATTTGTGCCATGATCGGCATTTCCGGTCTGGCAGGCGGCGCCGCAACCGCCGGCTGCTGCTGTCAGATGATCGGCTTTGCCGTTATGAGTTTCCGTGAAAACCGTTGGGGCGGTCTGACCGCACAGGGTCTCGGAACCTCCATGCTGCAAATGGGCAACATTGTCAAACGTCCTATCATATGGCTGCCGACGATTCTTTCCTCTGCAATCGTCGGGCCGATTTCCACGCTGATTTTCCAGATGGAAAATGCAGGCGTTTCTGCCGGCATGGGCACCTGTGGTCTGGTCGGACCTCTGGGCGTTGTAACGACGATGGGCAGCCTGAGCACTATGGACTGGATCGGTCTGGTGCTGATCTGTCTGGTGCTGCCCGCCGTACTCACGCTGGCATTCAGCGAACTGATGCGAAAGCTCGGCTGGATCCGTCCGGGCGATCTCAAGTTGGATTGTTAATATAAAATAAAAATTGCACCTGTCGGGGAAAATAGATTGATTTTTTCCTCGACAGGTGCTATAATTGTTTTATTCATAAGAAAATACGGCGCATTCTCGAAAGAATTTCATATGCGGATATAGTTCATCGGTAGAACGGCAGCTTCCCAAGCTGCACAGGAGGGTTCGACTCCCTTTATCCGCTCCATAAAAACACACTTTTGTCTACCGGACAAAAGTGTGTTTTTTCAATGATATCCATTCCCTACGGTCACGGATGATATAGCTATCGTTATGATATCTGCTGCGCAGATGATATATGCTTCGCGTATGTGAGGAACGGATAATATCGTTTTTTCCACACTTTATGCCCTCTCCGGCATTACCGGGCACCGATTTTGATACAATGCGTATCACAATTGGTGCCCGGTTTTTGTTACGGCGCTCAACAAAGCAGAATTCAAAGAGATAGAAATAAAGGCTTTTTGTAAAATACGGCGTGGCCCCGGAGAGCCACGCCGCAAATACTAAAATATTGATCCGAAATGTTTAAAGCGGAAATTATTTGCTCATGCTGTCGTATACGCAGAGGATCTTTGCAGCCTGTGCACGAGTGGTGTTGCCCTGCGGATCGATGTAGAGCTTGTCACTGCCGGTCATGCTGGTACCGCCAATGATCTCGTTCTTAACTGCCCACTTCATTGCTGCCGTTGCCCAATCGGAAACAGAAGCAGCATCTGCGAAGGTGGAGAGATCCGCATCAGCTTCTACCAAGCCTGCCAGACGGTGCATCATGACAACAAGCTGCTCACGGGTAATCTTGCCTTCCGGATCAAACTTGCCCTTGCCAACGCCGTTGACAACGCCGTTCTTTTCTGCCCAGGTAACTTCCTTGACATACCATGCGTCCTTTGCAACATCGACGAAGGTGCATTCGCCCTCAACCTCGGGGCTGCCTGCCAGACGATAGAGCATGGTTGCCATCTGAGCACGAGTCAGGTCTCCGTCAGGTGCGAAGGTCGTTGCGGTATAGCCCTTGATAACGCCCTTATCGACCATCTTCAGAACATATTCGTAGAACCAGTCAGTTTCCTTCACATCGGTGAACGGGTTGGGATCCTTCTCAATGATCTTAATACGGCCTTCACCGCGCGGATTTGCATAGATGGAATCCTTAGAAACAACGCCCTTCAGCGTGTCGCGGATGTAGCGGATCAGGACTTCATTATCCACTGCGATCTCGTCCTTGACGACTTCGCAGCCCTTGAACATTGCATAGCCGTCGCCGCCGTTCTTGAGCATATAGTTATGACCGCCGAGCGTATAGATCTTCTCGACATCCAGCGGTTCGCCGCCGACCTTGACATCGGTAACTCTATGGGCTGCGCCTTCCTTCAGGCCAACGAACATACCGGTTTCGTCCTTGATAACCGGGGATTCGACGTTGTCGTCAATGGTATAGGTCAGGCCGGAAACCTGCAGGAAGCCGCCGGATTCGCCGGGATGCGCTGCTGCGCCAAGTTCCAGAGCTTCCCAAATCTTTGCACCGGAAACCTTGATAGAGCAAGCCATGTTGCCGAACGGATGGACTGCGATCACATCGCCATAGGTAACGTCGCCTGCTGCGATGTTCGCACGAACGCCGCCGCCGTTGACAAACGCGATGTCGGTACCGAGCAGATCACGATATGCGTCTGCGCACAGGTCGCCGAGGTTGGTCTCTGCGTTACGGACTGCACGCTTGCCGGTATCCGGATCCAGCGTGGTCAATTCGACTTCCGTGGTTGCAACCTTCGTTGCACTGATCGTATCGACTTCAGCCTTGACCTTTGCAACCGCCTCTGCAACCTTTGCATTCTGCGGTGCAGTACCCGCGACAACAGGAACCAGCTCCGCAGTGATCTTGCCGTCCTTGTCGATCAGCAGTCTGCCGACATTTGCCAGCTTGGTGCCGGTCTGAGCAACAACAACATCCTTGTCATCCTTGTTCTTTTCGGTCGTAGTGAAAGTGCTGTGAGAGTGACCGTCAATCAAAGCGTCGATGCCGGTCGTATTCTTAATAACGGAGGAAGAAGTCCAGGGCTCGGACTGTTCGTCAATGCCCAGATGACCGATTGCGATGACGTAATCAGCGCCTTCTGCCTTTGCTGCGTCAACATTCTCCTGCACAATCGTGTACAGCTTTTCGCCGGTCGTATCGTTGCAGAAGTCGTAGATCCATTCACCCTTTTCATTCTGGAAGAATGCAGGCGTGGATTTAACCAGCGTTTCCGGAGTGGTAATGCCGACCAAAGCGACCTTCTTACCTTCCACCTCAAAGATCTTATAGCCATCCATGAGGGCCTTATCTGCAACCTTGTCCCAGATATTCGCGGAAACGTACGGAGTATTCTCACCGTTTACGATTTCGAGGAAGCGGTCAAAGCCAAAGTCGAATTCGTGGTTGCCGGGAACTGCAAGATCATAGCCAACCGTATTCATCAGGTCGACCATGCACTGACCCTTGGTCAGCGTGGTTGCAACGGAACCCTGAATGTTATCGCCGGCATCCACAATGAGATCGCCGTACTTCATGATTTCTGCTGCGTATGCATAGTTCTCATATTTGCCATGCACGTCGTTCGTAAAGAAGATTTCAACTGCGCCATCGGAGCCATTAACGAGCTTCCAGGTGGAGTCGATCTTCGGATCGATGCCGCCGTTGGTCTTGGTCTGATCCTCGATATAGCGGGTCAGCAGGGTACGAGCCTGACCTTCGTCCTCGCCCTGGATCATATCGAACTGGGTGGAATAGATGATACGGTCGGGATCGTTTGCCTCAAATTTGCAGCCATGCTCATTGAGCCACTTGACATAGTTGCCGCCGCCGTTGTAACGGTAGTTGTTGACAACGACCGTGAATTCGTCGTCCGCCTGAACTGCCTTTTCCTTGTAGGTGATGTTCTTTACACGGGCGCCGATCGGTGCGGTGTAGTCGATTTCGTAGTAGAAGCCATCGCCGTAGATGACATCATAATAGGTCAGATCGCCGTTGCTGACGGTGGGGTTGCCTTCTCCGTCAATCTGGATCTTGGTAGCAGCAAATTCCAGCCACTGATGGACTTCTTCGCCGCTCATAGTAATCTGATAGAACCAGTTTTCAAAACGGTACAGGCCAAACATATCGCCCAGATAGATGTCGCCGGCAGAAATCAGGTTTGCCTTGTCACCGGAGGTCAGCGGAGCGGAAATGGAAAGCTGAGCCATGGTATCGTCCGTCTCGTCGTCGGGCGTGTTTTCGCCGGTACGGTCATAAGCACCCCAGAGCTGGACGGTATTGATCAGATCCATAAATGCCGAAGGCGCAGTGCCCAGATTGCTTGCCGGATAATCGCCCTTGGACTGGCCGATGACATCCAGCATATAGTCATTCCAAGTGGCATCTTCATACGGCTTCAGGACACTTGCGAGGTCTTCGTCAATTTTGTAGTTCTCCATATTGACGTTTTCGGCCTTCAGCTCATAGGTCTTGTCGGTCTTATTGTAGGTAACCTTGACCTGAGAGACGGCGCGTGCCTTGGTATACGGCTGCAGGATGGGGATTTCCTTGTCATCGCTGTTCTTTGCCATATAGACCTTGTTGCCATGCTCATGGCCGGAGAATGCGAAAGCAATGGTATTGGTCTCGTTGACAAGACGCTCCATGAAGTCGGAACCTTCGTCAGAACCGATGCCGCTGTGCGCAACAACAACGATCATATCAGCCTTTTCGAGCATTTCAGCTTCATAGTGCTTATAGGTCTCGACGATATCAGCAAAATAGATGCCTTCCCAGTTTGCGGGAATATCCCACTTCGGAACATTGGGGTTACCAAAGCCGATCACAGCGACCTTAACACCGTCAAAGTCCTTGATGTAATAAGGAGCATAGTCGTTCCAGGTTGCCCAGTCCTTTTCCTTATCGCTGTTGGTCTCAGCCTTCAGGTAGTTTGCCATGCAGACATCGACCGGCTTCTCGGTTTCGGTAGCCGGAGCGGTCAAATCCTCCAACTGCTTGTTGAGGATTTTTAAGCCATAGTTGAACTCATGGTTGCCAACCACCCAAAGATCGTAGCCGATGGTACGGAACGCCTTCATTGCAGGCTGTTCTTCTTCGAGCTTGTTGAATGCGTAGTAGTAGGTCAGCGGTGCGCCCTGAATGGTATCGCCCATATCAGCAACGTACAGATTCTCACCGTACTCAGCACGCATTTCCTTGATGTAGGTTGCAACACGTGTCAAGCCGCGCTTGTACGTGCCGCTTGCACTTGCGGCAGCCGTGTAGTCGGTTGCATAGATCTGGCCGTGCAAATCTGAAGTTACAAGAAATGCAAAGTCAACTGTGTCTTCGCCTGCGAATACTGCCGGAATCATCGACAGGATCATGCAGACCATCAGAAGAACAGCCAGAATGCGGGAT
>JAEDKB010000069.1 GCA_016296045.1 Oscillospiraceae bacterium | reverse complement strand
TCCAAGCTCAAACCAATTGCGCAACTGCTTGATGACGAACCGCTGCTGGATGACAAGGCAATTCGGCTTGCCGCCTTTTTGCGTGAGCGCTATTTCTGCACCTTTTACGATGCGATCAAGGCGATTTTGCCCGCCGGCGTTTGGTTCCGCGAGAAAGAACGATACCGCATCATTCAACCCGACTGGAAGCAAATGATCCACCGCCAACCGACAGCCGCCGCGATCATGCAGACGCTTGCCGAACTGGGCGGTGAGGCAGACCTTGAATTGCTGCGCAAGCAGTTTGAAGAGACGGCGCTGCAAAATGCCCTGCGCTATCTTCTGAAAAAAAAGCTGATCGAATGTCAGACAGACCGTAAGCGCCGCGTGCAGGATAAAACAGAGCGCATCGTGACGCTTGCCTGTGCGCCGGAGGAGGCGCTTGCCTACGGCGCGAGCAAACGGAAATCTGCCCCGATGCAGACGGCGGTGCTGGAGCTGATGGCAACGCTGGGTGAATGCGCGGCAAAGGAGCTTTGCTACTTTACCGGCGCAAGCAGGGCAACCCTGAACCGTTTGGAAGCGCTCGGTTATCTTGCTTTTTCGGAGCAGGAGCAGCTTCGCATCAGCCATGTCGAGCCTGCTGAGCTGAATGGGCCGCTGGTCTTAAACGAAGAACAGCAAAAGGTCTATGTAGCTCTGAGCAGACAGGCATTTCAGGACAATCCCGGTGTTGCGCTGCTTTACGGCGTAACCGGAAGCGGAAAGACATCGGTTTACATCAAGCTGATTTTTGATTGCCTTGCCAAAGGGCAATCCGCGATTCTGCTTGTGCCGGAAATTGCGCTGACACCGCAGTTATTATCGCTGTTTGCCGCTCTTTTTGGGCAGCGTGTCGCGGTGCTGCACAGCGGCCTGCGCATCACGGAACGCTACGATGCGTGGAAGCGTATCCGCAGCGCAGAGGCAACCGTAATTCTCGGTACACGCTCCGCCGTTTTTGCTCCGGCAAGGAATCTTGGACTTCTGATCGTAGATGAGGAGCAGGAACATACCTATAAATCTGAAAATTCTCCGCGATACCATGCCACAGAGGTTGCAATCTACCGTGGAGCGCAGAGTCATGCGTTGGTGCTGCTTGGCTCCGCAACGCCGAGCGTTGAGAGCATGTATCGCGCCAAAACGGGTGTCTATACGCTTTATCGCATGACGCACCGATATAATCGGCAGGAGCTTCCTCCTGTTGAAATCGTGGATATGAAAAGGGAACTGAAGGAGGGCAATGCAACCGCCATCAGTGAGCCGCTGCTGCTTGCGCTTCGGGAAAACTGCGAGCATGATCGGCAGTCGATCCTTTTTCTCAATCGCCGCGGCAGCAGCCGGATGGTTGCCTGCGTGGAATGCGGCTATGTTCCGATGTGTCCCGGCTGCACGGTGCACCTGACCTATCATCAGGCGAACGGACGGCTGATGTGCCATTATTGCGGACATTCCGAGCCGCTGCCCCAGCGCTGCCCCGAATGCGGCGGACATTTAAAGCAGATCGGGTTCGGCACGCAGAAGGTGCAGGAACAGCTTGCGAATCTTTTGCCCGATGCGCAGGTGCTCCGCATGGATGCCGACACGGTTTCTGCGGTGAATACGCATGAGAAGCTGCTTAAACGCTTCCGTGATGAAAAAATACCGATTCTGCTCGGCACACAGATGGTTGCCAAGGGATTAAATTTTGAAAATGTAACGCTGGTCGGCGTTCTTGACGCGGATATGTCGCTGTATGTCAGCTCCTATCGTGCGGCAGAGACGACGTTCAGCATGATTACGCAGGTCATCGGACGTGCCGGAAGAGGAGCGGCCAGCGGCCGTGCGTTGATTCAAACCATGACACCGAAAAATCAGGTCATTGAGCTTGCAGCGCGGCAGGATTATGACAGCTTTTATGAAGCAGAAATTCCGCTCCGTGAGCTGCGTGGCTGCCCGCCGTTTCGTGATCTGCTGACTGTGACCTTTCACGGAAGGGATGAAAAACGCGTCTGGCAGACGGCACAGCATTTCCGTGCAGCTCTGCAGGCGCAGCTAACATCTGATTTCTATCGGCAGGAACAGGTGCAATTGCTTGGCCCCGCGCCCACGCAGATTGCCCGCGTAAACTATAACTATCGATGCAGATTGACGCTGAGCTGTAAAAACACTCGTACGCTCCGCCAACTGCTTTCCCATTTGCTTCGTGAATTTGCGAAGGATCGAAATTATAGCGGCGTCGGTATGTTTGCCGATGTCAACAGCAACGAATAGGAGTATTTTATGGCACTGAGAAGAATTCTAACGGCGGACGAGCCTGCGCTGCATAAGGTCTGCCACCCTGTTACCAGATTCGATGAAAAGCTGCACCTGCTTCTTGACGATATGGCGGAAACTCTGACGGATGCCAACGGTGTCGGACTTGCCGCTCCGCAGATCGGTATTATGCGCCGCATTTTTATCATGGATATCGGAGACGAAATCGTTGAACTCATCAATCCGGAAATCCTTGAAACCGGCGGCGAGCAGGACGGCATGGAAGGCTGCTTGAGCGTCCCCGGCGAATATTGGCTCGTCAAACGTCCGAACTATGCCAAGGTACGGGCGCAGGATCGTGACGGCAACTGGTTCGAGTTGGAGGGCGAGGAGCTGATCGCACGCTGCATCTGCCACGAAAACGATCATTTGGATGGCCATATCTATACGGAAATCGCCTATCATAAGCTTTCGGACGAGGAAATGGAAGCATTGATGACAGATCAGGAGGAAGAATGAGAGTCGTATTTATGGGTACGCCGGATATTGCGGCAACCTGTTTAAAAAGACTGATTGCAGAAGAATTTGAAATTGTCGGCGTTTTTACCAAGCCCGATAAGCCGAAAAACCGCGGCATGAAGCTGGAAATGTCCGATGTCAAAAAGGTTGCTGTGGAGGCGAATCTGCCGGTATATCAGCCGACGAGCTTTAAAGATGATGCCGTGATAGAGGAATTGCGCGCGCTGAAACCGGATGTGATCGCGGTGGTCGCTTACGGCAAGATTCTTCCGCAGCGGGTGCTGGATATTCCGCGGCTTGGCTGTGTGAATATTCATGCGAGCATTTTGCCGCAGCTTCGCGGCTCCGGTCCGGTGCAGTGGGCAATCCTGAACGGACTGGAAGAAACCGGCGTTACCGCCATGTTTATGGCGGCTGAAATGGATGCCGGAGATATCATTGAAATACGGAAAACGCCGATTGAGCGTTTTGAGAACGCGCAGAGTCTTCTTGACCGTCTGGCGCAGATCGGCGGAGGTCTTTTGTGCGATACACTTCGGTCAATCGAAGCCGGCACTGCGGTTCGTACGCCGCAGGAGCATGAGAAAGCAACCTATGCGCCCATGCTGACAAAGGAGCTTTGCCCGATCGACTGGTCGCTGAGTGCAAAACAAATCATTGACCATGTGCGCGGACTGGATCCGTGGCCGGTTGCGACAACGGAATTGGACGGAAAACGGTTTAAGATCTATGCCGTTCGTCCGACCGATCAAAAAACCGACAAAGCGCCGGGTACGCTTCTGGCTTTGACAAAACAGGGACTTCAGATCGCGGTCGGCGGCGGTGACGTATTGGTCATTACCGTTTTGCAGGCAGACGGCGGTAAGCGCATGTCTGCTCCGGATTATTTCCGCGGTCATCCGATCAAATTCTGAGATGGGAATGACAGCGAGAGATGCCGCTCTGAAGGCGCTGGTTGCCTGTAGGAAAAGCGGTGCGTGGTCTGACGGCGTGCTGAAAGAGCTTCTGAGCGGCATGGATCGCAGAGATGCCGCTCTTGCAAGCCGTCTGTGCTACGGCGTACTGCAAAACCGTATGCTGCTCGACTACTGGATTAACGGCTTTGCAAAGGGAAAGCTGCAGCCGATTGTACAGGATATCCTGCGTCTTGCGGTGTATCAGCTTCGCTTTATGGATAAAATTCCCGCCTCCGCTGCCGTCAATGAGGCAGTGGAGCAGACCAAAAGGCTTGCAAATTTATCGGCGGCACGATTGGTCAATGCTGTTCTGCGTTCGATTTTGCGGGCGCAGGACTTGCCGATGCCCGAGGACCTTGCAACGCGCTTCAGCCATCCGCAGGAATTAACGGAGCTGCTTCTTCAGCAGTATGGCGAAGAAAAGACGGCGCGGCTGCTGGCAAGCCACAATGAAGCGCCGAAAACGGTGCTGCAAATCAATACCCTGCGTTCTGATTTACAGCAGGTGATTGCGGCGCTGGAGGAAAACGGTGTTGCAGTGCAAGTGCATCCGTGGCTTCCCGACTGCTTAAATGTCAGCGCGACAGGCAATTTAGAGCATTTGGAAGCGTATCGGAACGGATGGTTTTACGTTCAGGACGCGGCGGCAAAACTGGCGGTGCTTTCGGCACAACTAAAGCCGGGCATGCGCGTGCTGGACTGCTGCAGCGCCCCCGGCGGAAAGAGCTTTGCCGCTGCAATCGCTATGGAAAATCGGGGAGAATTGTTCTCCTGCGATATTCATCCGCATAAATTGAAGCTGATTGAAAACGGAGCGAATCGACTGGGGATCTCTATTTTATCGACTCGCTTGTGCGATGCTTCACGTCCGACAGAGGAGTGGAAAAACAGCATGGATGCCGTGCTGGCAGATGTGCCGTGTTCCGGTTTCGGTGTGATTCGAAAAAAGCCGGAAATCCGCTATAAAGAATTGGCGCAGACGCAGCGGCTGCCTGCGCTGCAAAGCGCGATCTTATCGCAGCAGGCCGACTATGTAAAACCCGGCGGCGTACTGATTTACAGCACATGCACCATCCTTCAAAGAGAGAATGAGGCTGTTGCGGAGCATTTTCTGTCTACACATCCCGAATTTGAGGCACAGATGATGCATTTTCCTCAAAATTCCGGCATAGAAGATGCAGCCATGACAACGCTGCTTCCGTGCGATCACGGAACGGACGGCTTTTTTATCAGTAAATTCAGGAGGAAATCTTGAAGGACATCAAATCCAAGACGCTTGCGGAGCTGGCGGACGAACTGACTGCGCTCGGTGAACCGAAATTCCGTGCAAAGCAGGTTTTTAGCTGGCTGCATCGGGGCGCGACAAGCTTTGACGAGATGACAGATTTGTCCAAAGCGTTGCGCGAAAAACTGAAAAACGAATATGAACTGATCTATCCGACCGTTGCCCGCCGTCTGGAATCGGCGAAGGACGGAACCATCAAATATCTCTGGCGTCTGACGGACGGAAATTGCGTAGAGAGCGTATTGATGCGCTACCATCACGGAAATACCGTGTGCATTTCCTCCGAGGTCGGATGCCCGATGGGATGCGCCTTCTGCGCTTCAACGCTTGGCGGTCTGGTGCGGCGGCTAAAGCCCTCCGAAATGCTCGATCAGGTGCTGTTTACCCAGCTCGATTCCGGTCTCCCGATCTCCAATATCGTGCTGATGGGCATTGGTGAGCCGCTGGATAACTTTGATACGGTGCTGCGCTTTTTGGAGCTGGTCAATTCTCCGGAGGGAATGAACATCGGAATGCGCCATATCAGCCTATCGACCTGTGGATTGGTCGATAAGATCGACGCACTGGCAGAGAAAAATTTACAGCTTACCTTATCGGTCTCTCTCCACGCGCCGACGGATGAGATCCGCTCGAAGATCATGCCGATCAACCGCCGCTATCCCGTAGCGCAGTTGCTCGATTCGTGCAAGCATTACTTTGAAAAAACAGGAAGAAGAATTTCCTTTGAATACGCAATGATCCGCGGCGTGAACGACACGCCGGAGATGGCAAAAATTCTCATACGCCGTCTCAAGGGGATTGCGGCGCACGTCAATCTGATTCCGCTCAATGAGGTGGCGGAAAGTCCGTTGAAGCCCAGCTATCCGGAGACGGTGCGTGCGTTCCAGCAGACGTTGGAGGCGCACGGTATTCCGGCTACGGTGCGCAGAACGCTCGGAAGTGATATCAATGCTTCTTGCGGACAGCTTCGCAGGAAGTTTGAGCGTGAACACTTCACGCGAAAGGAGTGAGTTCATGGAAGCCTGGGGACTGACAGATCCCGGAAACATCCGAAACGAAAATCAGGACGCTTTTCGAATTGAGCCGCTTGGCGAGACGGCGCTGCTGACTGTTGTCTGTGACGGTATGGGCGGCGCACGATCCGGCAGCGTTGCCAGCCGCCTTGCCTGTGAGGTATTTTCAGAAGAGGTGAAGCGTTCCTTTTCTCCGGAAATGACGCCGCAGGAGGCAGAACGGGTGATACGCTCGGCTGCCGCGCTGGCAAATATCTCCGTGTTTGAGCATTCGCAATTAAGTGAAGAGTTTAACGGCATGGGTACCACGCTGGTAGCCTGCCTGCTCTATCCCAAAGGGAAGCTTGTGCTGAATGTCGGCGACAGCCGTGCCTATCTGGTGGACTCAGACGGTATTCGCTGCATTACCACCGACCATTCTGTTGTAGAAATGATGGTGCAGCGCGGCGAGCTGACGCCGGAGCAGGCGAAAACCCACCCCAGCAAAAACCTGATCACACGGGCCATCGGAACTGCCACACAGGTTACTTCGGATGTGTTCCATATTGAAACGGAAAAAAATGCCAGCATTGTACTTTGCTCGGACGGGCTTTCCAATGAAATGGCAGATCAGGAGATCCTTTTCGAGGTGGTACACGGCGCACGGAAAGATGATTGCTGCCAGCGCCTGCTGGAAATTGCCAAGGAGCGCGGTGCGCCCGACAATGTGACGGTTGTGCTGATTTCGCTTGCATGACCATGCCGTAATGATTTTTCGGCATTGTGTTTTATAAAAAGAAACATTTCGGCACCCGTTCGCCGATCGGAACGGGCCGCAGATGCGGATAGGAGTTGCCATGGAAAACTATATAGGCAGATTATTGGATAACCGCTATGAAATACTGGAAGTCATCGGTACGGGCGGCATGGCTGTGGTTTATAAGGCGTTGGATCACCGCCTCAACCGTTTGGTTGCCGTAAAGATTTTAAAGGATGACCTTTCGAGGAATCAGGAGTTCCGCCGCAGATTCCATGCAGAGTCGCAGGCAGTTGCCATGCTGTCGCATCCGAACATTGTCAGCGTTTACGACGTATCCAGAAGCGGTGATGCGGATTATATTGTCATGGAATTGATCGAAGGTATTTCTCTGAAGCAATACCTGGAAAAGAAGATCAACCTGAACTGGCGCGAAACGCTGCATTTCTCCATTCAGATTGCTAAGGCGCTGGAGCATGCACATAGCCGCGGCATTGTACATCGTGACATCAAGCCGCACAATATTCTGATCCTCAAGGACGGCAGCATTAAGGTTGCGGACTTCGGCATCGCCAGAGTCGGCGCCGCGCAGCATACGCTGACCAGAGAGGCGCTTGGCTCCGTACATTACATCTCTCCGGAACAGGCAAAGGGCGCTCGCGTGGATAACCGTTCGGATATCTATTCTCTCGGCGTTGTGATGTATGAAATGCTGACCGGACGCACTCCCTATGACGGAGATACGCCTGTTTCCGTTGCCATCCAGCATATCAACGGTGGTGCACGCCGTCCCAGCGAGTTGATGGCGGGAATTCCTCTTGGCTTGGAACAGATTACCATGCACGCGATGACCGCGTCTGCGGATGACCGCTATGCGAACGCCGCAGATATGCTGCGTGATATGGAAGAATTCCGCAAAAATCCGTCGATTACCTTCCGCTTCGGTGCGGCTGCGGCTGCTTCCGGCGCGGCAGGCAATTCCGCCGCTGCAGCGGGCAGACAGAACGCACAGCGCAGTGGAATGACGCGCAGTGAGGCAGAGCGCTACGCCGCCGCGAGAAATGCGAAGAATCCCGATGGACGCACGCCGGAAGAGCGTCGTGCAGAACGTGCGCGGCGTGAAGCGGAAGCCGCTGCCGAAAAACG
>JAEDKB010000068.1 GCA_016296045.1 Oscillospiraceae bacterium | reverse complement strand
AAGCCTCCCTCTGACGAGGGAGCCTTGATTATTTCAAAGCCACCGCATAACATGAGAATCCGACCTATGATTGCAACCACAGGTCGGATTAACTGTTTTACGAACATCCCACGAAACAACACGGGGAAATCTTTTATACTGATACTGATTCTTGATGAAACAGTATCAGCCCCACATGGCGGACAGGGCTGGAATGATCTGTTTCTTTCTTGACATGACATGCGGCAGGAACACCACATTGTTTTTCGCATCCGGCGAGAAAGCCTGCTGAATTGCCTCTTCATCACCGAGATAGATGAGCTGTGTGCCTTCGCGCAGAACGTCTGTCAGCATCAGAAGCATCAGGCTGTATTTTCGTTCGCGCATCGTGCGGCGCATATCATTCAGGAATTCCTCCTTGCGCTCAAGAATGTGCTCGGAATTGACGCAGGTGATCTGCCCGACACCGAGGTTATGTCCGGCAATATGGAAATCCTTAAAATCGGCAAACAGCAGCTCATGCGCCGTTTTATCGTCAGACCACGAAGCGGAGAAAATCTGCTGCCCCAGCTCTTCCAGAGAAACATTGCCAATTCGGGCAAGCCGCTCTGCCATATTGCGGTCACGCTGCGTGCAGGTCGGTGATTTGAACATAACGGTATCGGACACGATCGCTGCCGCCATCAAGCCTGCCAGCTTTTCCGACGGCATCAGTCCCTTTTCCTGATACATTCCGGCAATGATCGTTGTGGTGCTTCCGACCGGTTCGTTTCGGAAATAGATCGGATATCCGGTCTGGATATCTGCCAGACGGTGGTGATCTATGATCTCCACAATATCTGCCTGCTCAAGTCCGGGAACAGACTGGGAAACCTCATTATGATCCACCAACGCCACACGCTTTCTGCGCGGACGAATCAGATGATATCGTGACAGTGTGCCGATCACCTTTTCATTTTCGTCCAGAATCGGATAACAGCGGTAGCGGCTTTTCAGCATTCCTTCACGAACATCATCTACAAAGTCATCCAGATGGAAGCATTCCAGCTCCTCCGTGCGGCAGATCCGTTCAATCGGCATGGCCTGATACAGCAGACGGGCAGCGCGATAGGCATCAAACGGCGTGGAAATGATGCAGGTATCGGTCTGCATATTCCGAAGCTCCTCGCTTAGCTCCGCCTGACTGATAATCACGCACTGCACGCCGAGCTCCAACGCACGCCGTACCATATCCGGCTGATCGCCGCAAATGACAATACTGTCCTTTCCGGAAAAAAGAAGATTTTTCTGTGATTGCGGAAGCGCAATGGATACCTCGCCGCTGATGCTGTCCACCAGATTGCCGGCATCGTTTAGAATTCTTCCCTCCAGTACGCTGAGCACATTAAACACCGGAATCCGATCTACTCGCGGACGCTCAATCGAAAGCATATCGCTCGAAGCAATGTCCCCGGCGGACAACATTCCAAACAGCGTTCCGTCCTCGTTTGTAACGGGAATTGCTGTTACGGTGCGATCCTCCGTCAAAATGGACCATGCACGGCTGATCGTTACCGCACGGGAAAGTGCAGGCGGCGTATCATAGTCAAGATCACGCACCTGCGTGCGCATCGTTTTGATCCATGGAGGCGCGGAAAATCCGAATCGGTCCAACACCAACTGCGTCTCATCACTGACATGCCCCAGACGCCCTGCTTGGTATTCCCGATCACCCAGCGCATTGCGGAGCGCCGCATATGCCATTGCAGATACAATCGAGTCTGTGTCCGGATTCCTATGACCTGTTACATATACAGTATCCATACCTCTCTCCTTTGTACGTTTCTTTATTTTATCCTACCCATTTTTTCAGATTGTGTCAATGCTTTTTCTGATACTTTTCTATTTCTGAAAAATATTTGCCATTTTCTATGATTTCTGATATAATATGCGAACAACATAAAAAATAAAGGAAGTACATTATGAATAAACCAACATTGGTCGTCCTTGCTGCCGGGATGGGCAGTCGCTTCGGCGGACTGAAACAAATGACCTCGGTCGATGAATTTGGTAACAGTATCTTACACTATTCCATCTATGACGCGATTACAGCAGGCTTTGGCAAGGTTGTTTTCGTCATCAAAAAAGCGATTGAAGAGGATTTCAAAAAAATCACCGCCGGTCTTGACCGCCATATTGAAGTAGCATATGCCTATCAGGAAACGGATATGCTTCCCGACGGATTCCGCGTTCCGGACGGCAGAAACAAGCCTTGGGGCACCGGTCATGCCGTTTTATGTGCAAAAAATCAGGTCAGCACACCCTTTACCGTCATCAATGCCGATGATTTTTACGGACGCAGCGCCTATCGCACCATTGCCGGTTTCCTGACGCAGGAGCATGGTGATTACGAATATGCCATGGTCGGCTTCCGACTGAGAAATGCACTGACAGAAAACGGGTCTGTTGCCCGGGGCGTTTGCGAGATCAAAGACGGCTGTCTTGCAAAGGTCACAGAACGCACCCAGATCTATAAGCAAGGCAGCGACGCCGTCTATACGGAAGACGGCGAGCATATGATTCCCTTGTCCGGCGATACGGTGGTTTCTATGAATTTCTGGGGCTTCCAGCCCTCTATGCTGGATGAGCTGGAACAACAGTTCCCTGTTTTCCTGACCGAGAATCTTCCGAAAAACCCCGAAAAATGTGAGTTCTATCTTCCCTTTGCCGCAGATAATCTGATTCAGCAGGGACGTGCCCGCGTGAATGTACTGACCTCCGACGAGACCTGGTACGGTGTCACATACCGCGAGGACCTGCCCTCCGTAAAAGCAGCCATTGCAAAAATGCATGAGGAAGGCATCTATCCCGACAGATTATTTGACTGATAAAAATCAGAGGTGAAAAAATGATTCAGAATCTGAACAAGCAAAGCTTTTCCGCCTACGGAAAAATTCTGCGTGACAGTCTGCCAAACCGCGGCTTCCCCAAAGGTGATGACTGGACAGAGTCTGTCAATTATTTTACCCCCAAGGATGTCAGCTTTGTCCGCTGCAATGCCCCCGTCTATATCGATTTTGAGCTTGGAATGACCGTTCTTGCAATCCGCAGCAAGGAGAAAACCATCTGCTTTTATCTGGATAAGCCGATCTGTCTTGCCGCCGGCACCGCATTTGCCGTTCTTCCTTACCAGCAGGAATGCTCCGTACGGATGTCTGTCCCGACCGGAACCGTATTCGAGCAGCTTGGAAGCTTCAGCGCGCTGGAAAATCTGAAAATCGGCGACCGTCTGTGTCTCGGTGAAATCTATACGCTCTTTTATCGGGAGGAAGAAAGCGGCTTTCTTTTCAAGGGCGAATCACATTCCATGTATGAGCTGACCTATGTGGATCGCGGTCAACTGCACTGCGTTGTAGACGGCAACGGTTTTTTGCTGAAACAGGGACAGCTTATGGTATTTGCACCCAATCAGTGGCATATGCAATACACCGATCTGAACCTCAGCGCCCGATTTCTGACAATCGCCTTTGATTTGGACAGTGAACTAAAGCTGAATCTTTCCAACCGTATTTTTGAGTTATCCTCCGCAGAAGCGGTTTTTCTGAAACAGCTCCTGCATGAAATGGACATCAATGACGTTTTCAGCGGTGACTTTATCCGCAGCAACCTGAAAATGCTCCTGCTGTCGATTCTTCGGGATGCCGGCGGGCGGAAAAAGCGTCTGAAAACGCCGGTCGCACTGCGAAATGAGAATATCATCGTCAGCCGTACACTGCAATATATTGCCGATCATGTTTATGACAAACTTTCGGTTGAAATCGTTGCCAAGGAGACCGGCGTAAGCGCCTCTCATCTGACGGCTCTGTTTCATCGGCAGATGAATATTTCGCCCGGCGAATATATTCGCCGCGTCAAGTTAGAGGAGAGCAAGGCGCTCATCCGGGAGGGTAAAATGAATTTCTCTCAAATTGCCGCCGCCCTGAAATATTCGACCATTCATCACTTTTCAAGACAGTTTAAGGACAATTTCGGCATCTCCCCGTCGGAGTACTCGAAATCCATAAAAGCAGAATAACCTTCTGTAGAAGCGCTGAGTAAATAGAACCGGCTGAAAGAGCAAAACTCTTTCAGCCGGTTTCATTTAATTAAATATTACAGCAGGTTGGAGAAGTGCTTAATGGTGCGAACCATCTGAGAAGTGTAGGAGTTCTCATTGTCGTACCAGGAAACAACCTGAACCTGAGTGGTGCCGTTGTCCAGAGGCATAACCATGGTCTGAGTGGCATCAAACAGGGAGCCAAAACGCATGCCGATGATATCGGAAGAAACGATCTGATCTTCGTTGTAGCCGAAGGATTCGGTTGCTTCTGCCTTCATCTGTGCGTTCACCTGCTCGACAGTGACGTTGCCCTTAACGACAGCGTTCAGAATGGTGGTGGAGCCGGTGGGAGTGGGGACACGCTGTGCCGCACCGATGAGCTTGCCGTTCAGTTCGGGAATAACAAGGCCGATTGCCTTTGCAGCGCCCGTGGAGTTCGGAACGATGTTCACAGCGCCTGCACGGCTGCGGCGGAGGTCACCCTTGCGCTGCGGGCCGTCGAGGATCATCTGATCGCCGGTGTAAGCATGGATGGTGCACATGATACCGGACTCGATGGGAGCCAGATCGTTCAGAGCCTTTGCCATCGGAGCCAGGCAGTTGGTGGTGCAGGAAGCAGCGGAAATGATGTTGTCTTCCTTGGTCAGGATTTCATGGTTGACATTGTAAACGATGGTGGGCAGGTCGTTGCCTGCGGGAGCAGAAATAACAACCTTCTTAGCACCTGCGTCAATGTGAGCCTGTGCCTTTGCCTTGCTGGTATAGAAGCCGGTGCACTCCAGAACGACATCGACATCCAGAGCCTTCCAGGGCAGGTCGGCTGCGTTGGGCATCTTGTAAATAACGATCTTCTTGCCATCGACAACGATGTAGTTGTCTTCGCCTTCACCCTCGTTATAGGTGACGGTATGACCCTGTGCAACATAGTTGCCCTGCGTGGAATCATACTTCAGCAGATGTGCGAGCATCTTGGAAGAAGTCAGATCATTGATCGCTACGATTTCATAATCGGAATCGCCGAACATCTGACGGAATGCCAGACGGCCGATACGACCAAAGCCATTGATTGCAACTTTTACAGACATTGTTTGTACCTCCAGTTTTCTAAGACGCCGGATATCGACGTCATATTATATGAGTATCTTCCTCATCTTATTTATTATATACAAAAGATGTTCAATACGCAACCGTCAAAATTCATTAAAAAATACTGAATTCAACGTTTTTTTTGCATAATTTGCAGATTTACAGGATTCCCAACTCACGGAATTTGTTGAGGAACTCGCCAACATCATGTTTTACCTGTTTCGGATCCGCTTCATATTCCTCCAGCAGGCGGCGAACGATCTCATCCTCGTTTTCCACCTCCGGAAGCATCTTCCAGATGTCTGCGCCGACCCCATTGAGTGTGAGCATTCCGTTCAGATCGAGCGCCGTCTTTCCTGTCGGAACCAGCAGGATGTCTCCCGCAATTTCTCTCAGGACAAATTCACGTTTGATTTTCATAATTCCCCTCCATATTCGGTTTGCCAGTATTGCATCATGGCGTTGATATAGCTTTGCTTCATTCGACAAATATACTCCGGCTTGCCGCAAAAGCTTCCTGTTTCACAATAGCACATTGCCGCACAGGCATGACATATCTCCTTGATGTCGCACTTTATACATTCCGGCGGAAGACGGATTTCGGCCACATTGGCTTTGGTCTGCCTCCATGCCTCGGCAAAGCCGAGTTGTAAAACATCCACGGCTGGCTCTACCATCTGACCGCAGGGCAGCATTTTCCCATCCCAGTCGATCCAGAAGGTCGTGATTCCGGCGCGGCAGTGGACGCCCTCGCCGACGACATCGCCGCACTCTTCCTCGCTGTGTGCATCGGGTGATACTCTGTCTTGCAATGCCTGAATCCGCAGCAAAAACTGCTCCCTTGTGCAGCGGAAAAAATCGTACTGCGCCTGCAACCTCCCCGCTTCCTCCGCATCCATGCGGAAATTCTGCCCGCACATATCCGGGTGCAGGCGAATGGGCGGAAACATATACGGTGTTGCCTGCGTATGAATCTGAAGCTCCCTCGCCGTTTCATAAACCGACTGCATATCCTGACGGTTGGCAGGTGTGACAGACATATTGACCTTTACGTCAATTCCCGCCTCACGCAACGCACGAATGTTCCGAATCACCCTGTCATATGCCGGAACGCCGCATTGGCGTTCGTAGGTTTCGTTGCTTGTTCCGTAAAGAGAGATGTTGATTCTTGTGGGAGGATCCTCTCGGAACAGCTCCAACAGCTTTCCTTCCAGCAGAAGGCCGTTAGAGTTTATCGAAACCATCAGCCCCATTTCCTTGAGCTTATGAAACAGCTCCGGAAAATCCGGACGGAGCGCCGGCTCACCGCCGGTCAGCAGTAAAAACACCATGCCGGCATCCTTGGCTTCTTTTCCAATCGTCAACCACTCTTCTGTTGTCAGCTCTCTTCCGCGCTTCTTCTGTTCCTCTTCTGTCAAGTGCACATAGCACATCTTGCAGTTAAAGTTGCAGCGCGGTGTCAACTCGAACGTACCGCCAATGGGCAGTCCGAGTTTTCTGCCTTTCATATGAAGATATTTCGCCATTCTCGGTTCCATATCATATCTCCTTTATCCCAGCGCATCCTCTAAAACCTTGACCGCTGACTCCTCCGGCAAACAGACCAGCTCATATACAGGCACGGTTTCGGCAACTCTTGATGCCACATTCAGCGCTCGACCGATCATCTCCGGATTCCATTTCGGTACCGGCATCTGGCTCAGCAGGCGCTTCACCGACGTAAGCGCCGGCAAGCGCCGAAGTCGGTTTTCTTTTCCCTGATCGAGCATTACTATGGCACGGATCGGTGCAGATGCGTTGCTGCAAATACCGGAAGTGCCTGCATAAGGAAGTCCGCAGGCATATTCTGTTCCATCCATATTCCTCAGGAGGGTTCGATCGCCGTTTCTGACCGTGGCGTTCCGGAATTTTTCCCACAGCGCTGCCTGCGTGGACTTTCCAATTCCCGATCTGCCGGAAAATAAGATTGCCTTTCCATCCATTTCGATCCACGATGAATGCAGCACGGCTCTGTCGTGACGCAGCAGCAGTTCCTCGATTCCGATACATGACAGAATTTGCTGAAACGACCAGCTCAGTCTCGATTCACAAATCTGCAGTTCCAGCACATTCGGCAAATCATTCCGATAGATCACATGGGCATAATCCCGTCCGGTCTCTTCCCAATCGCGGCGGTAAAAACGATGCGTTTCATTTCCGCAGCAGTAGCAGCGCAGATATGGCGACTCAAAATCCGGTTGTTTTCCGACAGGATACGCGATATCCGAAACACTTTGAATGTCAATGCGAATATCCGGCTCTCCGTCGGTAACAAAAAATCTCGGTAGATTTTCCTGCTCCTGCACTTCCGGCATCCAACCGGAAAACAAGAAGGTCAGACCGCCGATGCGCGCTTTTCGCTCACTGTTCATAACTCATATACATAATTGCAGATTTCTCAAGAGAATAATGCTGCTGCATACACTGTGCAATCTGACCGGCTTTAACGCCGCCTGAAAAACGGGCACGATAGGTAATGCCGCCAAAGAACAGACCGTATTCGTAATTTTTATAGAACAGGGATACGTCGCTTTCAATATCTCTGCCGCTGATGTTCTCGATATTGATCACGCCGTCAGACGGGTATACCTTAAAATCGTTACCGAAATCCATAACCAAGTTGTTCGGCTCAGCATACTGCTCACAGGTCGGTTTCGAAAGCTCCATTGTATCGTTATAGGTCAATCGGTTCTTCTCCATGACCAGAACATAGGAGCCGGCAGGCAGAGC
>JAEDKB010000067.1 GCA_016296045.1 Oscillospiraceae bacterium | reverse complement strand
AAAATGGGAGCAGCGGTGCAGAGCCGTCATCCACAGCGTTTTCTACCGCTTGGATTTCAACCTCATAGCTGTAACCGTCATTGACCCGAACGGTTACCACATCACCGACACAAGCGCCCAGAACCGCTTTCCCCAACGGCGACTCCATGCTGATAAATCCGGCGTTCGGATCAATACGAACCGTGGAGACGATCTGGATCTCCATCGTTTCATCATCCTCCGGCAAATACAGCGTGACTCTGTCATAGAGCTTGACCTTGCCGATCGCCGCCGGATCGTTGGATTCCTCATCATCTATGATCTGCGCTGTCTTAATCATGTTTTCCAGATAACGCATGCGGCTGTCATTACGGCGCTGCGCTTGCTTGGCTGCCTTATACTCATAATTTTCGCTGAGGTCACCGAATTCTCTGGTACGCTTGACCTCCTCGATGATCTTCGGCCGCTGATTTAAGCGGCGGTCTTCCAGCTCCGCCTCCATCAGCGCAATATCCTTTTTTGTCAACTTATCATACATCGTTAAAGCCTCTTTTCAAAATTCACTTTGGTTGACAATGCTCAAAAATAATTACCGCCCCGTCATGGACTGCTGTTTCTGCATCCTCAATGCAGCGGATTGTCCAGTCAAATTCCTGCACTCCCCACAGCTTTTTGCAAAGACGAAGTGAAATCTGGCTTCGATCTTCAAATTGATACGCCGCAAAATGAGGAAGCGTCAGAAAGTTTGTCATCAGATTCGTCAGGATGAACGCCGCCACAGGATTAAGGTTATGTCTGTCTTTCAGAAAATTACAGGATAACTGCCCGCGGATGATTTTCGGCTGGTTTCTCCGCAGCCAGAAAAGCGCTCGCGGATCGAAGGATTCCATGCAGAATTTCAAATTCGGATACTGACGCAGCATCGCGCAGGTCTTTCTGGCAAGCGCTGCATGATTTCCCCGGAAGGGCTTTAATTCAATAATCAGCGGCGTTTTGCCCTCAAACAGCGGCAGCACTTCCTCCAGATACGGAATTTTTTCGTCGGTAAATTCCAAGTGCATACCGTCAAGCTCCTCCGCCGTACAGTCGCAGATGTTTTTATCCACATTCGCAGTACGCTTCAGGCTTTCATCGTGCATCACAACAAGCCGTCCGTCCTTACTCAAATGCACGTCCAGTTCCGCACCGTAGCCCTTCTCAACTGCCAGTCGGAACGCTCTAAGAGAGTTTTCCGGAATGTGCAGCTTGCTCTCATGCAGGCCGCGGTGTGCATAATGGTACGCGATCAGCTCCGAAAGCTCCGGATGCTTTCGCGCTCCAATCAGGCTCAGCAGGTACAATACGCCGATCAGCGCCGAAACCAGAAGAATCATTAAAACAATCAGCATGGCTCAGTCCTCAACATCGAGTGCTTCCAAGCCGCGTTTTGCCGAGGGCTTATTATCCCCATGCATGACAAACAGCATGGTAACAAACGACGCTCCGGCAAAAATCGCCGCATAGGGAAACAGCGTGGTCATACCGAATTGATCCATCAGATAGCCGGAAAACATCGGCGTTACCGTCTGCGCAGCCATACTCGCAGTATAATAGATTCCCGTATACTTTCCGACATCTCCGCCGCGGCACATTTCAACAACCATCGGGAACGAGTTTACGTTGATCGTTGCCCAGCCGATTCCGGCAAGCGCAAACATGCAGTTCATCAGCAGCGTCGGGCTGCTCTCACGGAGGAAGCAGGCAATCAGAAAGGACGTGCTCAGCATCACAATGCCGGCAAGAATGGTCTTCTTTCTGCCCAGCTTTGAAGAAATAATGCCGACCGGCAGATAGGAGATAATCGCCGCCGCCTGTGCAATGATAAGCGTCAGATTATAGTCTTTGTTCAGGATGCTGCTGGCATAGACGGAATACTTGGAAGTCACCGCGTTGTAGCCCATATACCACAGAACAATGGACGCAAGCAGGAACATAAGGCTGCGCCGTTCTGCTTTTCCAAGCTTTCTTTTCTCTCCGTCCGTCGCTTCCTCATCCTCGGAAATTCCGAAGCGTTTGCTTTCCTCGTGCATTTCGCGGACAAAACGCGGCTCACGCACCTGCCAAAGAAACAGCGCCAACGCCAGCAGCATGATCCCTGCAATCACGCTGAAATACAGCGTATAGCTCATCAGGGAGTTTTTCACCGCACTGGTTGCAAAAACCATGCCAAGCGCCAGCACAATAATGCCGCCCGCGCTGCCCATCAGATTGATTACCGCATTTGCCTTGGAGCGCAGCGGCTTGATCGTAACATCCGGCATCAGCGCAACCGCCGGCGAGCGGAAGGTTGACATAGCGATCAGCGCAATCAGCAGCAATCCGATGAAGAAAACCAGCGTCATAGGATTTTCCGCCGTCTGCTGCCACGCATATGCCTGACGGGCCGGAACAACATAGTTTGTATAATGGGGATTCGTAAAAGCCTTTCCGTCCTTATGCTTTTCCAAATCCTTCTGCTCCGCATTGCTGAAACGATTTTCCAGCAGATAGCTCTCTCCCGACACAGCCTTCGCCGCACCGTTTTCATAAACGATCTGACTTGATATCGACGAAAATTCTTCCTGCGTGAACATTTCGGAAAGAACAAATTCCTCCCCGTCCGGTGTTTGGAGGGGCGCATCCGCCTCATTTTCATAGATGATCTGCAAGGCAGCCGGGCTGTCGATGTCCTTTACCTGCGCGATATTGCGCATCTGCATATTATCCGCAAAAGACAGTCCGACAAAAGCCATCGCTGCAACCAGCGTGCCGATCAGGATAAACGGTGTACGCTTGCCCATTTTGGAGTTATGGCGATCCGAAATTGCGCCGAATAACGGCAGCATAAACAGCGCCAGAACATTATCCAGCGCCATAATCGCACCGGAAGCGGTCTGCGAAAGGCCGAATTTATTCGTAAGAATCAGCGGGATCGTATTATCATACGCCTGCCAGAACGCGCAAATCAGAAAAAAAGCAAAGCCCACAAAAATCGTTCGTTTATAGTTCAGCTTCATATCTGTCTTTCTCCTGTCAAATCGTTGAGCAACGTACGGATGCTCTCATAGATATGGGTCGGTTTTTCCGGATTGTCCTCAACATCCTTCATCGTGCTCTCGCCCGAAAGCACCAGCGCGGCATCAATTCCGGCACGAATTCCGCAGGCAATATCCGTATAAACACGGTCGCCGATCAAAAGCGTTTCTTTCTTGGAAAAGCCATAACGCTCCATTGCAAGCAGCGCCATTTCCGGCTGCGGCTTTCCGATGAATCTCGGTCGTCTTCCGGTCGCACGGAACAGCATTTCGCAAACAGAGCCGCAATCCGGCACATAGCCGTACCACGTCGGGCACACCCAGTCAGGATTGGCTGCAATAAAATCAACGCCTCGGTTTAAAAGGATGCAGGCATCCTCCAGCTTCCGGAAGGTCAGCTCCGTATCAAAGCCGCAGACCAGCGCTTGCACATCGTCACGAAGCTGATCCGTGATACGAAAGCCCGCATCGGACAACTGTTCACGGAAAGATGCCGTTCCGAACGCATACAACAGTTTTTCACGATAACCGTTTGCGTTTAAGTAAAGGATCAATGCATCCACAGAGGTAAGAAAATCGTCTTTTTCGGTCGCAATGCCGAGCCGATGCATTTTTTCAATGTAAGCCGATACGCTGCGCGAGGAATTATTTGTCAAAAACAGATACTTCCCGCCGATTTCGCGCACATACCGCAAAAAATCGACCGTTCCGTCAAACAACTGCTCGTCGAGATAGATCGTTCCGTCCATATCCAGCAAAAACAGCCGCTTCCCGATCAAAGGCGGGTTGTGCATCCGGTTTCATTCCTTTCATCACAGGGTTGGGAATATTATACCGCAAAACATTTTTGTTCGCAAGCCCGTTTGACGTTTGAAGTTCCTATCCTTTTAAAAGAAGCGGCGAAGCTGAAAAGCATCACGGAACTCAAAGAAATGCTCAAAAACCGCGGAGCAGCGGCCGATCAGCCATCCGTTGATCAGCGCGCAGACGATGGTGCCCCAGTTGATGCCGACCAGACCATGGAACGCGATCAGAGACATCGCAAGGGCCGTAATCAAACATCCGCAATCAAAAGCGGTCTTGCAGCGTGAAATCCGGAAATTGAATTTCCGGGAAACCAGCTTGACAAAAAGCTCATAAACCTCGGGAGAAATATAGGTATGGAACATCAGGGATACGCCGGTCGAGCAGATCATCATTCCGAGAACATAATATACAAAGCGAAGCGGCAATGTAACCGGCAGGTATTCCCCTAACAGCATAGCGCCGTCCAGAATCAAGCCGTAGATGACCGCCGTTGCAAAAGACAGAAGATATGTCACCTTAAAGCTCCGTATGATCAGCAAAAGTGCGATCAGAATGATAAACTGAAGAACATACTCTGCCATACCGAAGGTGAACCACGGCAGCGCAATGCTCACAATTCGATAAAGCAGATAAGAGGGCGCTGCAACGATAGATACGCCGAAATCTGATTTTTCCATCAGCATAACGCCCACTGCAAGCGCAACCAGCGCGAATAAATACGCCAATTCAGAGTAAAAAATTTTCTTTTTCATCATTTCCTCCGGAAAAACAGCAGCTTTGCCGCTTGATACAGAAGCGGCAAAGCTGATTTTTCTTTATTTTACCATTCATTTAAAAAGCTGTCAACCACCGATTTATGCCCATACAAACCAGATATAGAGATAACCTACCAGCACTGCAACCAGCGTAAACGGCAGTCCGATGCGGAAAAACTGCTTATTTTTGACCTCATAGCCTTCCTTCCGCAAAATGCCGATCGCGGCAATGTTTGCAGACGCTCCGATGGGGGTTATATTGCCGCCCAAGGTCGCACCGGTCAGCAGACCGAAAAACAGCACATACGGCGTACAGCCCATCGTGTTCGCAATACCGGCAACCACCGGTAGCATCGTAGCAACGTAGGGAATATTATCAATAAACGCAGACATCAGAACGGATACCCAAACGATCACGGTATAGACGATAAACAGATTTCCGCCGCCGAGCAGAACCATTTTCTCCGCCAGCCAGTCAAGCACACCGGCACGCTCCACTCCGGCAATGATGATGAACAGCGATGCCAGCAGCAAAAGCGTCTGAAAATCGATCTCCCGAAGAGAGTTTGCAACATTGCGGATGCTTTTGCTGCGAATCAGCGAATAGATCGCCGTAATTGCGAAGAAGGCAAGGCAGATATATCCGTTGATGTTTTCCGGCATATTCGGGAGGAAGGACGCTACGATCAGGCTGATAATATTCAGTCCAAGCAGGATCGTCGGAACAATGTCTTTGACCTTTGCGCCAACCTGAATATTCGTCTTCTGACGGTGCTTTCGGAAGATAAACATAATGACCGGCACCGTTGCAAGCGCACCGAGCTCCACTGCCCAGAAAATACTGAATTTACCGTTCAGGAAGAAAAACTCCAAAAAGTTCATGTCCGCATATCCGCCGAGCATGATGGAGGTCGTATCGCCGACCAGTGTCGCCGCGCCCTGCAAATTTGAAGAGACGGAAATGCAAATCAGCATTTCCACCGGGGAGATTTTAAGCTGTTTCGCAACCGCCAGCCCGATCGGGGCAAGCATCAGAACTGTCGCAACATTGTCCATAAAGGCAGAAATCAAACCGGAAAACAAGGAAAGCAGCACCACGATCCACATCGTATTCGGTGCGATATGAAGCAGCTTTTCCGCCATCAGATCCGGCATTTTCGATTCTATGAAGAAAAATACCGTTCCCATTGTGCCAAAGAGCATCATCAGAACATTCCAGTTGATATTACCGGCTGCCTCCTTCAGTGAACCAAGGACTCCGCCGTCGGCTGTAAGCGCTCCGAATACAAGGAAAAAAACTGCTGATGCTGCCGCTACCCAATGACGCACCTTTGGAAGTAAGATCATCAAGGCATAGGTCACCACAAAAGCAATTACAGGTATGAGCATTGAATCCATTCCCCTTTCCATTCATTCCGTTGGCGCAAAAAAAGAGACTTCCGCACCAACGTGCTAAAAGTCTCGTTCCTGAAGGCAGGCGCATGACCACCGGTAGCCCGGGCGATTGTTGACCATGCGTAGCAACTACTCCCCTTTAGTATTCCTATTATATGCCGGAAATGATTTCATGTCAATGTCAAAATCACATTTTCTTCACAATTCATCCCAAAATTACAGAATATCCTCCATAATCGTCCGTTGCTGCTTCATCCCAAGCGCCTCATAGAACCTTCTGGCCGATTCATTTTCCGTCCAGACATTCAGCGTAATATGGTAGCAGCCCTGCTCTTTTGCAAATGCTCTTACATACTCATACAGCTTTGTTCCGATGTGCTTGCCGCGCTGCGATTCATCCACGCAAATATCGTCAATATACAGCATCCGATGGTCGCAAAACAAGCCGATATCCGGATAGCTGCGGAAAATGCAGAAAGCATAGCCGACGACGCCGTCATCCTCCGCGACAAAAATCGGTGTGCTGTCGTCACGAATCATAGCCGCCAATTCATCGTCTGAGTATTTTTTGGATGCAGGCATAAAAATATCCGGTCTGAGATTGTGATGAAGTTCCGCAACCTGATACAGCAATTCGTTGATTCTGTCAATATCGCGCACCTCTGCTCTTCTGATCTGCATGACGGCCTCCAATGGTTTTTCTCCAATTATATCACCGCTGTCAAGCAATCGTCTCATAAATTCATTTGCCAATCAGTATTCTTTTCCTCTGTTTTCTTTCCAAGGTCTGCCGCCGGACAGCCAGCCGTTTTCCAGCCAGTATTGCTTTTCCGCCGGAGACGCGCCCCAGCCCGCTTTCTGCATACTTCCGTAGAACCAAAAGAGGATTCGGGTTCTGACCCCGACAGAAACCTTTCCGCAGCGTGACAGTTTCCGTGCCAGTTTGTCCATGTCCTTTTCAATTCCTGCCTTTTTCTTGGGCGGAACCATATCCCAATTCATTGCGTTTACCACCGCTCCGTAACGGTGGATTTCGGGAATTCCCCAATTCGTCAGATTGTTTCCGATCAGCTTCACCGTTTTTTTCGCTCCGGCTCCTGCTGTGGAGGAGATGACAACAGCCCGTTTGGAAAACATCTCTTTTAGCGGCTTGTGAGTCATCCAGTTTGTAAAGAACAGATCCAAAAACGCTTTCATGGGTGCCGAGGGCATCATGCAGTAATTGGGGCTTGTAAAGATCAGAAGATCCGCTCCCAGCATATCCTGCAGGATCGGCTCCTTTTCCTGCCAATAGGGGCAGTGCGCTCTGTCTTCCAGACAGGCGTAGCAGCCCGCGCAAAAGTGGGTTAAGTCCCTCGGAAGAAAGTATTCTTTGACCTCTTTTTCCCCTTGAATCTTCTGAACCAGCAAATGGCTGATGTTCCATGTGCTGCCCTTGTGATTTTGTCCGTGAATAATCATGATTTTCATTTCAAAGCTCTCCCCTTTGCGTTTGCAATGTGTCAGAAATATCGGCATAATACGCAAAGCCCTTTACAGAGCTGACAGCAGCTTCGTAAACTTGCTTACCGACAGAATCTCGTGCGTAATAAACTTACCGTTATAATACAGGGCAAAGGTCGTAAAAGGACAAGGCGCACTTTGCGCCTGTTCCCGTGAGGTAATATGTACCGTTTGAAAATCCACGCCGCTTTCCTGTGCGGCAGCTTCCAGCAGCGGAACATATTTGGCGGTAAAGGGGCACTGGTTTGTGTAATACAGCGTAAATCCCAAGGGCAGCTCCTGCACCGTCTCTCTGACGCAAGGCTGAAAGCGCGGCTTGTCCGCATCCGGGGAAAAAGGCAGATACCAAAGCTCAAAATACGGCTCTGCGCTAGCCGTGACCGCAAAACCCTTATATTGCAGATATTTTGGGTCAGACAGGAACCCCAGTTTCTTGTTTGAGGAAAGCACAACCAGCCCTTTTCTGCCTTTTTCCTTGCTGTCCCGAATACATTCGTCCAAAAGCCGGTTGGAATAGCCATGTCCCTTGAACTGCCCCGAAATCCAGAAGCAGTTGATGAACATATAGCCCTCCGCGTCAATCGGTGCCCATGCATAT